>NZ_JBNNVU010000039.1:0-53869 GCF_050280705.1 Pseudomonas sp. NPDC089530
AGCGCATGCAGGTGCCGATGATGGCCGCCCTGCTGGCCGGTATCGTGCTTGCCGCGGCGGGTGGCGGTGACGCTGGTTTCGCGGCCATCGCCGGCCACGGCGTATTGCTTGGGCATTTCGACGCTGAAGGTTTCCTGGGCAATGGCGCGCAGGAACGCATCAGGTTTTTGAATCAGCAGACCGCAACCGTCGCCGGTCTTGCCGTCCGCGTTGATCCCACCGCGGTGGGTCATGCAGGTCAGGGCCTCGATGGCCGTTTGCAATAGGGTATGACTGGGTTCGCCCTGCATATGGGCTATCAAACCGAAACCGCAGTTATCCTTGAATTCATCTGGTTGGTACAGACCTGCTTTCATAGACACTTTCTCACCAGGCTGCCTCTTATCGAGACAAATTTCTTTTCAATTCAACCAGTTGCTATCCACGCTGAACGTACGCCAGCTTTGTGGGGGCAAAAGGGAGGTCATTGTACACACCGACACAGACGCCCACAAATTTGACGACGAAATGTCGCAAATTCATGTCGCATTTATGAAAGGTTTAAAGCGATATTCCGTGCTAGTCAAAACTTTTTTTAGTTCGGACCGCGACGACTCAAAAGCTACTGTGACGCAGACACCACAACGCACGCGGCCCTGAAGGCAGCATGCGGATGCGGATTTTTGAGGTGCTGGGAGAGGCGGCCTGGGTAAGGCCGCCGAATCTTCAGCGAGTTGCTGCCAGTTCCTGTTGGACGCTGGCGACAGTGCGAGGCCAAGGTTTACCAGCCTGAACCTTCGCTGGCAAGGCCTTGATAGCGGTAACGGCTGCATCACGGCTGGTGAAGCTGCCGTAAGTGATCACATACAGCGGTTTGCCGTTGAGGACTTTCTTGAAATAACGGTACTGAGCGCCCTGCTCCTTGACGAAGTTCTGAGCAGTGGCTTCAGAACTGGTGCCCAGGATTTGCACGACATAGTTGCCTGGCGCCTGACCGGCGTACCAGCTACCGCCGGTGGCAGCGGCCTTGGCGACGGTGACAGGCTTCTCGGCGGGTTTCTCCACTGGCTTGGCGGCTGGAGCCGCCGGCTTGCTGACTGGAGCTGGAGCCGGCTTGACCACAGGCGCCGGCTTGGCGGCAGCGACCTGGGTCGGGGCCGGGGTCGGACGCACCTCAGGAGTCGGCGCCGGGCCGGCCGGCACACCTGCGGGCGGCGCAATGGTGGTCACGGTCGGCGGCGTGGCGCTGGAGCCTTCCACCGGAACGCCATCGTCGCCCTCGGTGATACCACCGGCGGCTTCAGCCAGCGGACCGCGCATGACCGGCTGCGACTGGCCGACCAATGGCAGCGGCATCGGCTGGGAGGAACCGGCGAACTCGACAGCCGGGCTGCCATTCCCCTTCGGTGCCTGCCCCAGCGGCAACTGAGCCTGTTCGTTCGCAGGCGCACCGGCGGTGTTTGGCGCCTTGCTGCGACCCGGCATCAGCCAGGCAGCGGCAACGGCCACCACGACCACTGCTGATATCGCCAATACGTGTTTCTTCGGCATATTGAACCCCATACTTGGACGCTTGACCGCTGAGCGGCTAGCAATCATGGCTTCGATCATTGCATCCCGGGCGACCTGGTTGATGTTGCCAGGCCAGCCATCGGAGCCTTCGTGAATATCACTGATCTGATCCGCGGAAAAAAGTTCGATCCCCCGCCCTGCGCCTTCGAGACGCTGCGCCAGGTATTCGCGGGTTTCTTCTTCGGTGTAAGGCTGCAGTTCGATGACATGGAAGCGTTCCTCTTCCTCGCTCAACTGCTCCAGGCCGGCAATCAGCGACGACTCGCCGAACAGGAACACATGCGGACGCCCTTCCGGCGCGCCGGCGGCGAGCGCCAGCAGCGCTTCGAGGGCGGACTCGTCGAGCTGCTCGGCGTCATCCACCAGCAGATAGACTTCCTGGCCGGTCAGCGCCAGTTGCACCACTTGCGCCAAGATCGGGCCGATCTCGGCCTGTTCGACGTTCAGCGCCTGGGCCACCTGCCGCAGCACGCCCGCCGCGTCACCGGCGCCGCGGGCGGAAACCACCACGCTCTGCACCGACTGCTTGTTGGTGCTGGCCACCAGCGCCTGGCGCAGCAACGTCTTACCGCTGCCCTGCGGGCCGGTCACGACCAGCAGCAGCTGGCTGTAGCGCGCCAGATGGTGCAACTGACCCAGCACAGGCTTGCGCTGGGCGGGAAAGAACTTGAAGCCCGGCACCCGTGGAGCGAAAGGGTCGTGGCTCAACTGATAATGGCCGAGGAAAGCCTCGTCGGCATGCAAACTAGTCATGGGAATCTTATTAACCTTTAAGCTGAGCCAGGGCGCGGTAATCCGCGCCCAGCGTGGCCTGTAAAACCTCTTTCGGATAATCGTCGGTCACTACGGCTTCGCCCATGCGGCGCAATAGCACCAGACGCAAACGACCATCGATCACTTTTTTGTCAATTGCCATGTGTTCGAGAAAATCCGCTTCGGTCATTTCCTCGGGCGGAATGACCGGCAAGCCCGCGCGCTGGAACAGGCGAATACCGCGGTCACGCTCCTCGGTGGTGATCCAGCCGAGGCGCGCGGACATTTCCAGGGCCATTACGGTGCCAGCAGCGACCGCCTCACCGTGCAACCAGACACCGTAGCCCATATGGGTTTCGATGGCGTGGCCGAAGGTGTGCCCCAGGTTGAGGGTGGCTCGCACGCCGGACTCACGCTCGTCGGCGCCGACCACGGCCGCCTTGGCCGCGCAGGAGCGTTCGATGGCATAGGTCAGCGCCTGCTGGTCCAGGGCGCGCAGGCGGTCGACGTTGGCTTCGAGCCAGGTAAGGAAAGGCTCGTCGCAGATCAAGCCGTACTTGATGACTTCCGCCAGGCCCGCCGACAGCTCGCGAGCCGGCAGGCTGTTGAGCGAGGCGGTATCGATCAGGACCACGTTCGGCTGATAGAAGGCGCCGACCATGTTCTTGCCCAGCGGATGGTTGATACCGGTCTTGCCCCCCACTGACGAATCGACCTGGGACAGCAAGGTGGTAGGAATCTGGATGAAATCGACGCCGCGCTGGTAGCAGGCCGCGGCAAAACCGGCCATGTCGCCAATCACACCGCCGCCGAGGGCGATGATCGTGGTGCGACGGTCGTGCCGCGCAGTCAGCAGGCCGTCGAAAATAAGCTGCAGGGTTTCCCAGTTCTTGAACGCTTCGCCGTCGGGCAAGACCACCGAGATCACCGAGAACTGCGCAAGGCTGCGTTTCAGACGCTCAAGGTACAGCGGCGCTACGGTTTCATTGGAAACGATCGCCACTTGCCGCCCGGCGATGTGCGGCGCCAGCAACTCGGGCCGGTCCAACAAACCTTCGCCAATATGAATCGGGTAGCTGCGCTCGCCTAGATCGACCTTAAGTGTCTGCATGTGTCCCCACAGTGAAGATGGAAGCTGGTGTCCTGCCCTGCATCAACGACGGGCATCGCCTGGTTTTCTGACGCTGCGCAATAGCCATGCGCCACACCTCCAGACGATTACGACAAGGCGCCGAGGATAGCGCATTTCCCGCCGGGCATTAACGGGGAGGCAGTTGCTGCAGGCGGTCCAGTATGTCCAGCACCACCAGGCGCGGTGGCCGTTCATCGGTTTCGACCACCAGATCGGCGATTTCCCGGTAGAGCGGGTCACGGATCGCCAACAGGTCGCGCAGGGTTTTCGCCGGATCGGCGGTGCGCAGCAGCGGCCGGTTGCGATCCCGCGCCGTACGGCCGACCTGCTGTTCGACCGAGGCATGCAGATAGACCACCCGGCCGCCGGCATGCAGCGCCAGGCGATTGGCCTCGCGCATCACCGCGCCGCCGCCGGTCGCCAGAACCACGCCGTCGGCAGCGCACAGCTCGGCGATCATGGCCTGCTCGCGATCACGAAAGCCCGGCTCGCCTTCCTTATCGAAGATCCACGGGATATTGGCGCCCGTGCGCAACTCAATTTCCTTATCGGAATCTTTGAATGGCAGGCGCAGCTCTTTGGCCAGCAAGCGACCAATGGTGCTCTTTCCAGCCCCCATTGGCCCAACAAGAATCAAATTTCGCACAGAATCAACGACTCACAGCAATCGCCTGGTTGTTCATGATACGCGGAGTGAGAAATACCAGCAGCTCGGATTTTTTCTCCGACACCACGTCACGCCGGAAAAGGCGGCCAAGATACGGCACATCGCCAAGAAATGGCACCTTATCTACAACCTTGCTTTGGGTATTGGAGAAAACCCCGCCGATGACGATGGTTTCTCCGTCGTTGACCAGTACCTTGGCGTTGACCTCGTTCTTCTTGATCGGCGGCACATCCTGGACCTTGTTCAGGTAATCCGGCTCATCCTTGGTGACCTTGACCTCCATGATGATGCGGTTATCCGGAGTGATCTGCGGCGTCACCTCCAGCGACAGCGACGCCTCCTTGAAAGACACCGATGTCGCCCCGCTGGAAGCGGCTTCCTGGTAGGGAATTTCCGTGCCCTTGAGGATCTTCGCCGTCTCCTTGTCGGAGGTAACGACCTTGGGCTGGGAGACGATTTCCCCGTTGCCGGTCTTTTCCATGGCCGTCAGCTCAAGGTCCAGCAACACGTTGTCGGTGATGAAGGCGATCCCCAGGCCGGAAGTATTGGCAGTGGCGCCCAGGTCGACGAAGGGTGAGTTGCTGCTGGTGCTGCCCGGCGTGCCTATGGTGGAAGAGCCGTTGGCGCCGTTGCTGACCCCCGAGGCGTTCCAGTTGCCCTGGTTCTGGAGCGAACCGCCCCAGCGCACGCCCAGGCTTTTGTCGTAGTCGACGTTCGCCTCGACGATGCGCGCCTCGATCATCACCTGGCGCACCGGGATATCCAGCTGGCTGACGATCCTGCGCAGCTCGTCCAGGCGTTCCCGGGTCTGGTAGGCAATGATGTTGTTGGTCCGCTCATCGACCGTGATCGAGCCACGCTCGTCGGACTTGTCCTCGGCCCGGGTGACCGACTGGAACAATTTGGCGATTTCCGTGGCCTTGGCGTAGTTGACTTGCAGCAGTTCGCGACGCAGCGGCTCCAGGTCGGCTATCTGTTTCTGCGATTCCAGCTCCTGGCGTTCGCGGGCGGCGATCTCATCGGCCGGCGCCACCAGCAGCACATTGCCGACCTTGCGCTTGTCCAGCCCCTTGGTCTTGAGTACCAGGTCCAGAGCCTGGTCCCACGGCACATTCTGCAGGCGCAGGGTGATGCCGCCCTGCACCGTGTCGCTGGCCACCAGGTTGAGGTTGGTGAAGTCGGCAATCAGTTGCAGCACCGAGCGGACCTCGATGTCCTGGAAGTTCAGCGAGAGTTTTTCGCCGTTGTAGACCGAGCGCTCAGCATTACGTTTCTGCAGGTCGCCTGAAGTCATCGGCCTGACGCTCACCGTCAGCTTGTTGTCTGTCTGGTAGGTCGAGTAATCGAAGGTGCCACCGGGCTCGATGGTGACAATGGCCTTGCCGGACTCCGCCCGGGCACTGACGAACTGCACGGGCGTGGCGAAATCCTTGACGTCCAGCCTGACCCGCAGGGGTTCCGGCAGGCGGGCCTTGGCAAACATGAGGACGAGCTTGCCGTCGCGTTCCTGTATATCTGGGCTCATTCCCGAATCGGAGAGGTCGATCAGCACATTGCCCTCGCCCTGCTCTCCACGCTGGAAATCCACGCTGCGAATCGACCGGCCCGCGGCAACCTTGGCCCGGCCGAGCGCTGCTGCAGAGAATCCCGCGGCATGCTGCTCCGCCGTCGCTCCCTGACCGATCACCACAAACAGCTGATTACCCGCGATCCGGGTGCTGTAGGGCGCCAACGTCGTCAGGCTGACCACCACCCGGGTGCGTTGCCCCGACTCGACCACCGTCACGCTACGGGCGTTGCCGTTCCCCAGGTCGCGGCTCTTGCTCGCCAGCTGGCTGACCACACCCGGCAAATCGAGGGCGATCCGCGCCGGCTGGTCGGTGGTGTAGCCACGCGGTTCGGGCACTGGCCCGTCGAAGCTCAGCTTCAGCTCCAGACGATCCCCCGGCAACGCCGCGACATCCAGGGCCTTGAGGTTGGCCGCCATGGCCATCGGCGAAAGCAGCGCCATCCATAGCGCAATGCCGAAGGCTGCAAAGATCCTGTTCATGATGCGAGTTCCACTATGAATGCTCTTTTAATGGAAGGGTCCGCGGTCGCTCCAGCCATGCTCCCGCTCCATCGGGAACGATCTCGACCACCTCGACCTGTGATTCGCTGATCGCGACGATCCGCCCTTCGTTACGCCCCAGGTAGTCGCCGACCTTCAGCCGATGCACGCCACCGGCGCCGCGCAACAGCGCAAAGACGCCGGACGCATTGGAAAGAGTGCCCACCATCTCGAACTGCTCGATGCTGAAACCCTCGAGAAACGCCTTGCTGCGGTTCGGGTCCGGCCTGACCCCGGGCGCCCCCATTCGGCGGCCCGCCAGATCCACCCGGACCGCGGGCTGAAACGGGCTGCGCAGGGGTGAAGCGTCGTAGATGAATGTTGGGTAAGACCCGAATACCGGCATTGGTTCAATCTCACCCGGCGGCCGCGACCGCGCCTCATTCATATAGGCATCCAGGTCGCTGAAGTCGTCATCGCCGCCACAACCGGCCAGCCCGACGGCGATCAGCACCAGCATCAAGCCGTGAATACGCTTCATGGACGTGGCACCTTGTAGCGGTAGGTCCTGGCCAGAATGTTCATGCGCAGCTTCGAGCCAGCCTGCGGCGTGACCGGTTTGATCTGGAAATCATGCAGGGTGACGATGCGCGGCAAGCCGGCCACGCCGCTGACGAAGGTCGCCAGCTCGTGATAGCCGCCCGTGACCGTGATCTGGATCGGCAACTCGACGTAAAACGGCCGGACCACCTCCGGCAGCAGCTTGATCTCTTCGAACTCCAGCCCGCTGCCAAGCCCGGTGCGACTGATGTCCTCGAGCAGGCCCGGCACCTCGGTATCGCTCGGCAACTGGCGCAGCATCAGATCAAAGGCCGTCTCCATGGCCTTCATCTGTTCGTTGTAGGGCCCCAGATTGGCCACCTGGCGCGCCTTGCTGGCGAACTGCTGTTTCAGCACCGCCTCATCCGCCCGGCGCTCGTCGAGTTGCAGCAGCTGGTCCTTGAGGTAAAGGTTGTAGCCAAGGGCCAGCACCAGCAGCATCACCGCTGCCGCGACCACGCCTTTGACCAGCGCCGGCCACGCCCCCATGTTGTGCATGTCCAGCTCGCCGAGATCGATCCGGCGCACTTGCCCCCACCCGCCAGACAGACTCATTGCCCATCCTCGCCCACAGCGGGCCGGGTCTGATGGACGGTCAGCTGGAACACATTGACCTGCTCGACGCCGTCCGCCCCGGCGGCCTTGACCTCGGTCAGGCTTGGCGTATCGAACCAGTCGGAAGCGTCCAGGTTGCGCATCAGGTCCGAAACCCGGTGGTTCGACTCAGCTGCCCCGGTAATCGAGAGGGTCTGTCCGCTCATCCTGACATCGGTGAAATACACCCCGTCCGGCAGGGTCCGGACCAACTGGTCAAAGACTCGGGCACTGGTGGAACGATTACCCTGCAGGTCCTGGATGATCTTCATCCGCTCCACCAACTGCTCGCGATGCAGCTTCAGCTCGCCGATCTTGGCAATCCTCTGGTCCAGCAAGGTGATCTGGGCCCCCACGTGATTGTTGCGCGCCAGCTGTCTGTCAATCGCCCGATCGATGATCCGGTCGCCCGCCAGCACCGCCCCCAGCGCCAGCGCCGCAGCTGCCGCCACCCCCAACAGGAAACGACGCCGCCGGCGCTCGCGCCGCTCTTCGCGCCAGGGAAGAAGATTGATCCGCGCCATCAGTCGAAACTCCGCAAGGCCAGCCCACAGGCAATCATCAAGGCCGGCGCATCACTGGCCAGCGCCGCGGCGTCGAACTTGCCGCCGATGCTCATGCCCGCAAAGGGGTTGGCCAGCAGTACCGGCAGGCCCAGGCGCTGCTCGATCAAGGGGGCAAGCCCCGGAACGGAGGCGCTGCCGCCCGCCAACAGAATGGAATCGAGCTGGCGCTGCAGGCTGGAGGCCTGGAAAAACTGCAGCGACCGCGCCACCTGCTGCACCACCGCCTCCTGGAAAGGTTGCAGCACCTCGCCGAGATAGTCGTCCGGCAGGCCACCCTGTTTTTTCGCCAGGTCGGCCTCCTCTTGCGACAGCCCGTAACGACGCTGGATGTGCTCGGTCAGTTGTTGCCCACCAAACAATTGCTCGCGGGAATAGATGACCTGCCCGGCCTGCATGATGCTCAGGGTGGTTAGAGTGGCGCCGATGTCGAGCAGCGCCACGGTCCCTGAAAGCGTCGGGCCAGCGGCCTGGGCGAACGAACGCTCCAGCGCGCAGACCTCCAGGTCCACCACCCGAGGCGTCAACCCCGCAAGTTCGAGTGCCGCCTCGCGAATCTCAATGTGTTCCCTGCGGCAGGCCGCCAACAGTACCTCGACGCGCTCGGGGTTGCGGGGCGAATAGCCGAGGACGTCGAAATCGATGGCCGCCTCGTCCAGGGGATAGGGAATGTACTGGTCGGCGTCGACCTTGAGCTGGCTTTCCCGGTCGTCGTCGGACAACCCGGCCTCCATCTCGATGACCTTGCTGATCACCGCCGAACCGGCCATCGCCAGTGCCGCGTTCTTCACCCCCGGCCGGGTCCTGGCCAGCAGGCGGGACAGGGCCTGCCCCACCCCCTCGGGCTCGACGATGTTCTTTTCGACCACGGCGTTGGCCGGCAACGGTTCCACCCCATAGGCCTCGACCCGGAAACAGTCGCCGGCACGGCTCAATTCGAGAAGCTTGACCGAGGTGGAACTGATATCGATCCCGAGAAGGGAACTCGCCTTTTTACTGAAGAGTCCTAGCACTACCAATTCCCTATGACTATCCGTGACTTACGGACTCTGTAATGTCCATTGCGTTCAATCGCCACGTCTTGACAGATGCGCAAATGACGCTCTCGGCGGAAAAGTGCTTATAATGCCCGGCGATTTTTCCGCTTTTATCTGCAGCGCGGGCCGCTCCCTGAACGCAAATGCCCTGACGCCTAATTCATTCCTTTCTCTGGAAATCCAAAAGCCTTGATTCGTCTGCTGAAGTTTTTCGGGTGGTCCATCGTCGCTGTGTTCTGCGGGCTGCTCCTCGCTCTCTCCGGCGCGTTTCTCTATCTTAGTCCTGGCCTGCCGTCGGTAGAGGCGCTCAGAAGTATCCAGTTGCAGATTCCCCTGCGGGTGTACAGCAGCGACGGCAAGTTGATCGCAGAATATGGCGAAATGCGCCGCACTCCGATCCGTTTCGCCGACATTCCCCCCAACTTCATCAATGCGTTACTAAGTGCTGAAGACGACAATTTCGCCAACCACTACGGCGTCGATCCCAGCAGCCTGATGCGTGCCGCGACCCAGTTGGTCAAGAGCGGACACATCCAGTCCGGCGGCAGCACCATCACCATGCAGGTGGCGAAGAACTTCTTCCTGAGCAGCGAACGCAGCTTCTCGCGCAAGACCACCGAGATCCTCTTGGCCCTGCAGATCGAGCGCCAGCTGACCAAGGACGAGATCCTCGAGCTGTACGTCAACAAGATCTACCTGGGTAACCGCGCCTACGGCATCGAGGCCGCGGCGCAGGTGTATTACGGCAAGTCGATCCGCGACGTCAGCCTGGCGCAGATGGCCATGATCGCCGGCCTGCCCAAGGCCCCCTCGCGGTTCAACCCGCTGGCCAACCCGGCGCGCAGCAAGGAGCGCCGCGACTGGATCCTTGGGCGCATGTACAAGCTCGGCAAGATCAGCGAGACCGATTACCAGGCCGCCATCGCCGAGCCGCTGAACGCCAGCTACCACGTGCCGACACCGGAAGTGAACGCGCCTTACGTCGCCGAAATGGCCCGCGCCGAGATGGTCGGCCGTTATGGCAGCGACGCCTATACCGAAGGTTTCCGCGTCACCACCACGGTGCCCAGCAACCTGCAGGAAATGGCCAATAACGCCATCCATGAAGGCCTGATCATCTACGACCAGCGCCACGGCTACCGCGGCCCCGAATCGCGCCTGCCGGGCAAGACCCACGCCGCCTGGGCCACCGAGCTGACCAAGCAACGCACTATCAGCGGCCTGGAGCCGGCGATCGTCACCCAGGTCGACAAGAATGGCCTGCAGGTGCTGACCCGCACCGGCGCCGAGCACGTCGGCTGGGACAGCATGAAATGGGCGCGGCCGTTCCTGAACACCAACAGCATGGGCGCCGCGCCCAAGCAGCCGAGCGATGTCGCTCAGGTCGGCGACCTGATTCGCGTGCAGCGCCAGGCGGACAACTCGCTCAAGTTCCGGCAGATCCCGGTCGTCCAGGGCGCGCTGGTGTCCCTCGACCCGCAAAACGGCGCCATCCGCTCGCTGGTGGGCGGCTTCGCCTTCGAGCAGAGCAACTACAACCGGGCGATGCAGGCCAAGCGCCAGCCGGGTTCCAGCTTCAAGCCGTTCATCTATAGCGCGGCACTGGATAATGGCTACACCGCCGCCAGCCTGGTGAACGATGCACCGATCGTGTTCGTCGACGAGTACCTGGACAAGGTCTGGCGCCCGAAAAACGACACCAATACCTTCCTCGGCCCGATCCGCATGCGCGAGGCGCTGTACAAGTCGCGCAACCTGGTTTCGATCCGCCTCCTGCAAAGCCTGGGCGTGGACCGCACCATCGACTACATCAGCAAGTTCGGCTTCAACAAGCAGGACCTGCCGCGCAACCTGTCCCTGGCCCTGGGCACCGCGACCCTGACGCCGATGGAAATCGCCACCGGCTGGAGCGTGTTCGCCAACGGCGGCTACAAGGTCACGCCGTACATCATCGACAAGATCGAGAGCCGCAACGGCGAAACCCTGTTCACCGCCAACCCGCCGAGCGTCCCGGTGGGCGACCTGGCCAGCAGCGGGATCGCCGCGCCGGAACCCCAGGGCTTCACGGTGAACAGCGTCGCCGGCGAAACCCCGGGCCAGGTCCCTGTGCGGGCGCCTGTGGCGGCCGAGCGCATCATCGACGGCCGCACCACTTACATCCTCAACAGCATGCTGGAGGACGTGATCAAGCTCGGCACCGGGCGACGCGCCCTGGCCCTGGGCCGCAGCGACCTGGCCGGCAAGACCGGTACCACCAACGAATCCAAGGACGCCTGGTTCTCCGGCTACAACGCCGACTACGTGACCACGGTCTGGACCGGTTTCGACCAGCCGGAAAGCCTGGGCCGTCGGGAATACGGCGGCACCGTGGCCCTGCCGATCTGGATGAGCTACATGGGCGCCGCCCTCAAGGACAAGCCGGCCCATACCCAGGCCGAGCCGGAAGGCATCCTCAGCCTGCGGGTGGACCCGGTCAGCGGCCGCGCCGCGACGCCGGGCACGCCGAATGCCTACTTCGAGCTGTTCAAGAGCGAAGACACGCCGCCTTCGGTCAACGAACTGGGTAATGGCTATGCGCCTGGCAGCCCGCTGCCGGCGGATGAGGCGGCGCCGATCGATCTGTTCTAAAGCGCAGCTACAAGCCTCAAGCTGCAGGAAAGAGCAACACTGGCTTTCTCTTGCGGCTTGAGGCCTGAAACCTCCCCATAAAAAAACCCGGCTCGAAGGCCGGGTTTTTTTATGGGCTGCTGTTAGCCGTTGAACACGTCATCCACGCTTTTCAGCGGGTAGTTCTTCGGATACGGCAGGGTCGCCACACCGGTCTCGATCGCGGCCTTGGCCACGGCATCGGATACCACGGTGATCAGACGAGCATCCATCGGCTTCGGAATGATGTACTCACGACCGAACTCCAGGGAGTCGACGCCATAGGCTGCGCACACTTCCTTCGGCACTGGCAGCTTGGCCAGGTCCTTCAGGGCGTTGGCTGCGGCGATCTTCATTTCCTCGTTGATGCGCTTGGCGCGAACGTCCAGGGCACCACGGAAGATGAACGGGAAGCCCAGTACGTTGTTGACCTGGTTCGGGTAGTCCGAACGGCCGGTGGCCATGATCACGTCGTCACGGGTGGCGTGGGCCAGTTCCGGGGCGATTTCCGGATCGGGGTTCGAGCAGGCGAACACGATCGGGTTCGCGGCCATGGAGCTCAGGCCTTCGGCGCTCAGCAGGTTCGGTCCGGACAGACCGACGAACACGTCGGCGCCTTTCAGGGCGTCGGCCAGGGTGCGCTTGTCGGTGGCGTGGGCGAAGACCGCCTTGTACTGGTTCAGGTCGTCACGCTCGGAGTGGATCACGCCGGTACGGTCGACCATGAAGATGTTTTCGATCTTGGCGCCCATGCTCACCAGCAGTTTCATGCAGGAGATAGCGGCGGCGCCGGCGCCCAGGCAGACGATCTTGGCTTCCGACAGGGTCTTGCCGGCGATTTCCAGGGCGTTGATCATGCCGGCTGCGGTCACGATCGCGGTGCCATGCTGGTCATCGTGGAATACCGGGATGTCGCACTGTTCGATCAGGGCGCGCTCGATCTCGAAGCACTCTGGTGCCTTGATGTCTTCCAGGTTGATGCCACCGAAGGTGATGGAGATGCGCTTGACGGTGTCGATGAAGGCTTGCGGGCTTTCGGAATCGACTTCGATGTCGAATACGTCGATGCCGGCGAAGCGCTTGAACAGCACGCCCTTGCCTTCCATGACCGGCTTGGAGGCCAGTGGGCCGAGGTTACCCAGGCCGAGAATCGCGGTGCCATCGGAAATGACTGCAACCAGGTTGCCCTTGCCGGTGTACTTGTAGGCCAGCTCAGGATCGCGGGCGATTTCGCGTACTGGTTCGGCTACGCCGGGGCTGTAGGCCAGCGACAGGTCGCGGGCGGTAGCGGTGGCCTTGGTGAGCTCGACACTCAGTTTCCCTGGACGGGGATTGGCGTGATATTCGAGAGCGGCAGTTTTCAAATCAGACATGTGGGCAATTCCGCTTTTACTGTTGGACAGACGGACCGCCGAGGATACTCGCGTCGCAAAGTCCCCACAAGACTGACCGGTCACCCCTGTCAAGGCCCCTAGCCTACGACTTTGGGCCAAGAGCCGCGGAACACAAGGGGTAGACTGTTCACAATCCAAATAAAAAATGTCTACAATTTTTTATTCATTGAACCAGTTCGAACATTCCCGGATGGGTCAGCGGCAACATCCAGCGCGCCTGACCCGATTTCAAACCGCCCTTGCGCGATCGGTCGAGCACCCAGCCGCGTGCCTCGATCTGCCGCCCCGGCAGGCGCTCCAGCAACGCGGCATCGAATTGGCCGAGCAGATTGGGTGCAATGCGCAATACAACCGAGTCCTGCAATTCGATCCAGACACCGCCACGATTGCGTTGCACCTTGCTCACCCGACCGCTGAGCAGGGCGAAGCCGGACGCCTTGATCTGATCCGCTTTCAGAACAGAGGATTGCCGCCACAAGCCCAGCCGGGCCTGGCGCGCACTGCGCTCGGCGGCCTGCTGGCAACTCAACAAATCGACGTTCGGCGCGACCGCCACCTGGTAACCCAGGCCTTCGGCCAGCAATTGCGCTTCGAGGTTGGCGCCATCGGCGCCATAGACATGGGCCAGGGTCCGCCCATAGCGATCCTGGCCTTCCCGACCAAGGCGCAGGCCGACCCGGCCGTCGCTGGCCTTCACCAGCGCCTGCAGCCGCTGGCGGGCGGCGACCGCGAAGGGTTCGTCCGCGCGGCCTTTCTTGCCCAGCTCCGGCGCATTGAGGCCGATCATGCGCACGCTGCGACCATCGGCAAGGCGCAAGGTGTCGCCATCCACCACCCGCTGCACCTGCGCGAAGGCCAGCCCGTCAGGCGCCGGGCAGAACGCCTGGGCGCTGGAGAGCCAAATCGCGGACATAAAAAAGGCGCCCGCAAGGGACGCCTTTTTCATCAGCGAGGAAAAGCTGTAGCAGCTTTCCAGACCGATCAGCCTTAGGCCTTTTTCGCGCCGAAAGCACCGAAACGGTCGGCGAACTTCTGAACGCGACCACCGGTGTCCAGAGTCTTCTGCTTACCGGTGTAGAACGGGTGGCATTCGTTGCAAACGTCGATCGCCAGCGGCTTAGCGAAGGTCGAACGAGTTTCGAACTTGTTGCCGCAGCTGCAAGTTACGGCAACGACTGGGTATTCTGGATGGATATCGGCTTTCATGGTGTCTTCCTCAGGCTAGCGTGCCGCCACCCAACACTATTGTTGAATACCGCACGTAATTAGGGCGCGGATTCTACCAGACCTTGGCGATCACGCAAGCTGTCCCTCACTCCGACCGTCTGCTAGGCTCCCGGCCTTCTTTGCCGCCCGTTCGATGAGACTTCCCCGCGTGCCCAACGCCATTCTGCGCCTCGCCCTGCCCTCGCCCCTGCGCCGCCTGTTCGACTACCGGGCCCCGGCCGGTGTGCGGCGTAACCAGCTGCATCCGGGCATGCGCCTGCGGGTCCCGTTCGGCCGCCGGGAGATGATCGGCATCCTGGTCGAGGTCACGGACAGCAGCGAAGTGCCGGCCGACAAGCTCAAGCCGGCGCTGGCCCTGCTGGACGCCGCCCCGCCGCTGCCGCCCACGCTGTTCAAGCTGTGCCTGTGGACCGCGCAGTACTACCAGCACAGCCTCGGCGACACCTTGAGCTGGGCGCTCCCGGTGCTGCTGCGCCAGGGCGAGCCGGCCGAAGTGCGCCAGGAACGCTTCTGGTCGGTCAGCCCCGGCGCCAGCCTCGACGACCCGCGCATCGCCCGCGCCCCGCGCCAGCGTGAAGCCCTGGCGACCCTGGCCCAGCACCCTCACGGCGTCGCCCATCCATTGCTGAGCAAGCTGATGCTGAGCAAGGACAGCCTCGACCTGCTGCTGGCCAAGGACCTGGTCCGGATAGAGGTGCGCCGGCACACCGCCGTCGAACGCCACGAACACTGGCTGGCCCAGCCGGAATTGCCGCTCAACGGCGAACAGCGCGCGGCTTACGAGGCCATTCGCGCAGGCTTCGACAGTTACCACGCGTTCCTGCTGGCCGGGGTCACCGGCAGCGGCAAGACCGAGGTCTACCTGCAACTGATCCGCGAAACCCTGGAGGCCGGCAAGCAGGCCCTGGTGCTGATCCCGGAAATCAACCTCGGCCCGCAGACCCTGGCGCGCTTCGAGCAGCGCTTCAACGCGCGCATCGCCCTGCTGCACTCGGCCGTCAACGACCGCGAGCGCCTGGACGCCTGGCTGGCGGCGCGGGACGGCGAGGCCGACATTATTATCGGCACCCGCTCGGCGCTGTTCACGCCGATGAAGAACCCCGGGCTGATCATCATCGACGAAGAGCACGACGGCTCCTATAAACAGCAGGAAGGCCTGCGCTACCACGCCCGCGACCTGGCCCTGGTCCGCGCCCGCCAGGAAAACATCCCCATTGTGCTGGGCTCCGCCACCCCGTCGCTGGAAAGCCTGCACAACGCCCACACCGGCCGTTACGGCCTGCTGCGCCTGAACGAACGGGCCGGCGGCGCCAAGCAGCCGCGCTTCCTGCGCCTGGACGTGAAGAGCCGGCCGCTGGACAGCGGCATTTCCGGCCCCATGCAGCAAGCCATCGGCCAGACCCTGGCAGCGGGCCAGCAGGTGCTGGTGTTCCTCAATCGCCGGGGTTTCGCGCCGACCCTGCTGTGCCATGACTGCGGCTGGATGTCCGAGTGCGAACGCTGCGACGCACGGATGACCGTGCACCAGCGCTACGGCGAACTGCGCTGCCACCATTGCGGCCACTCCGAACGCGTACCGCGCAATTGCCCGCAATGCGGCAAGGTCGACCTGCGCCCGGTCGGCGCGGGCACCGAGCGCGCCGAAGAGCGGCTGGCGATCCTGTTCCCGGATTACCCGGTGCTGCGGGTCGACCGCGACAGCACCTCGCGCAAGGACGCGATGAACCAGCTGTTCGCCACCATCCAGAAGGGTCAGCCCTGCATCCTGGTGGGTACCCAGATGCTCGCCAAGGGCCACCATTTCCCCCGGGTGACCCTGGTGTCGATCCTCGATGCCGACGGCGGCCTGTTCTCCGGCGACTTCCGCGCCAGCGAGCGCATGGCGCAGTTGATCGTCCAGGTCGCCGGCCGGGCCGGACGGGCCGAAGAGCCAGGCAAGGTGATCATCCAGACGCACCTGGCCGACCATCCGCTGCTGGTGCAGCTGACCGAACAGGGGTATTTCGCCTTTGCCGAACAGGCCTTGAGCGAACGCCGCGCCGCCGGCCTGCCACCGTTCGCCCACCTGGCCCTGCTGCGCGCCGAGGCGCACAAGCCGGGCCAGGCCGAAGGCTTCCTCGACGAGGCCTGCAGCGAAGCCGAGCGGCGGCTGGCACAAATGAACCTGGGCGGTATCGAGCTGCTGGGGCCGGTACCAGCCCCCATGGAGCGCCGCGCCGGGCGCTACCGCGCGCAACTGCTGTTGCAGGCCAACGCCCGGGCGCCGCTGCACAAACTGCTGAGCCACTGGCTGCTGGCCCTGGAACAGATGCCCAGCGGGCGCCAGGTACGCTGGTCGCTGGATGTTGACCCTGTGGACCTGTATTGATAGAAAAACCGCCACCGCGAGCAGGCCGGTTTGCGCAGAGGCGAGGCTGGCCCGCGATAAGGCCCGAATAGCCACCGCATATCCACCAACGGCCCGCTATAGTTGGCAAGCCCGTCTTCGCAACGGATAATGCCCAGTTTTTCCACCTGCGCATCGAAGCGCCGCCGCGCCAGCGGTCGAAAGAGAAGACCATGAAAGACACCATTCGCCAGCTCATCCAGCAAGCCATCACCCAACTCGTCACCGAAGGTGTGTTGCCAGAAGGCCTGACGCCGGCGATCCAGGTAGAAAACTCCCGCGACAAGACCCACGGCGACTTCGCCAGCAACATCGCCATGATGCTGGCCAAGCCGGCCGGCATGAAGCCACGGGACCTGGCGGAAAAAATCATCGCCGCCCTGCCCGCCGACGAGCAGGTCAGCAAGGCCGAGATCGCCGGCCCCGGCTTCATCAACTTCTTCCAGAACACCCAGGCCCTGGCCAACCGCCTGGACGCCGCCCTGGCCGACGCCCGCCTCGGCGTGCGCAAGGCCGGCGCGCTGCAGCGCACCGTGGTCGACCTGTCGGCGCCGAACCTGGCCAAGGAAATGCACGTCGGCCACCTGCGCTCGACCATCATCGGCGACGGCGTGGCGCGGGTCCTGGAGTTCCTCGGCGACGAAGTGATCCGCCAGAACCACGTGGGCGACTGGGGCACCCAGTTCGGCATGCTGATGGCCTACCTGCAGGAAAACCCGATCACCAGCGACGAGCTGTCGGACCTGGAAAACTTCTACCGCGCCGCCAAACAGCGCTTCGACGAGTCCGAAGAGTTCGCCGACCGTGCCCGTGGCCTGGTGGTCAAGCTGCAGGCCGGCGACGCGGATTGCCTGGAGCTGTGGACCAAGTTCAAGGACATCTCCCTGTCCCACTGCCAGAAAATCTATGAGCTGCTGAACGTCAAGCTGACCATGGCCGACGTGAAGGGCGAAAGCGCCTACAACGACGACCTGATCAACGTGGTCAACGACCTCAAGGCCCAAGGCATGCTGGTGGAGAGCAACGGCGCCCAGTGCGTGTTCCTCGACGAGTTCAAGAACGCCGAAGGCGAGCCGCTGCCGGTGATCATCGTCAAGGCCGATGGTGGCTACCTGTACGCCACCACCGACCTGGCCGCCGTGCGCTACCGCAGCGGCCAGCTCAAGGCCGACCGCGCGCTGTATTTCGTCGACCAGCGCCAGGCCTTGCACTTCCAGCAGGTGTTCGCCGTAGCCCGCAAAGCCGGCTTCATCACCCATCCGATGGACATGGAGCACATGGGCTTCGGCACCATGAACGGCGCCGACGGCCGTCCGTTCAAGACCCGTGACGGCGGCACCGTGAAGCTGATCGACCTGCTGACCGAAGCCGAAGAGCGCGCCTACAGCCTGGTCAAGGAAAAGAACCCGGAGCTGGCCGAGGCCGACCTGCGCACCATCGCCAAGGTAGTGGGCATCGACTCGGTGAAATACGCCGACCTGTCCAAGCATCGCACCAGCGACTACAGCTTCAACTTCGACCTGATGCTGAATTTCGAAGGCAACACCGCGCCTTACCTGCTGTACGCCTACACCCGCGCCGCCGGTGTGTTCCGCAAGCTGGGCAAGGACTTCAGCGAAGTACAGGGCCAGATCAGCCTGCAAGCCGCCCAGGAACTGGAACTGGCGGCCAAGCTGGCGCAGTTTGGCGAAGTGCTGAACAACGTGGCCGACAAGGGCACGCCGCACACCCTGTGCACCTACCTGTACGACGTGGCCGGGCTGTTCTCCAGCTTCTATGAAAACTGCCCGATCCTCAGTGCCGAATCGCCGACGCAGATGCAGAGCCGCTTGCGCCTCACCGAGCTGACCCGTCGTACCCTCAAGCAGGGCCTGGAATTGCTGGGCCTGAAAGTCCTGGAGCACATGTAAGTTGGCTGCCAAGAAAAAACCTGCACCCAAGCGTGGCGCCAGCCGTTACCAAGCTCCTGCAAAGCAACCGATCCCGGGTTGGTTGTGGATGGCCATCGGCCTGGCCGTGGGCGCCTTCATCGTGTTCCTGATGAAGCTGGAGCCAGGTAAAGGCGGCGACAGCGTCAAGCGCGAACGGCCGGAGCAACAGAAGAGCGCCACCAAGGTCGTCGAAGCCAACAAGACCCCGCCGAGCCCGCAGCAACCGGTGAAACCGAAGTACGACTTCTACACCCTGCTGCCGGAATCGGAGGTGATAGTACCGCCGGAAGCCGTGCCGGAAAAAACCCTGCCGACGCCACAGACCGCGCCGGTAGTGCCGACCACACCGGTAACCCCGGCGGAAGCGGCGAAGATCGACACCGCGCGGGCCCAGGCCGCCCTGTCGGGGATCACCCCGCCACCCGCGCCGCCGGTGGCACAGCCGGCTCAGCCGGCGAAGGCCGCGCCGGTGACCAGGTTCTTCCTGCAGGCTGGCTCGTTCCGCAAGCAGGCCGACGCCGACAAGGTCCGCGCGCAGATCATCCTGCTGGGGCAACCGGTGTCCGTCGAGTCCGGCACCGTCAAGGAAGAGACCTGGTACCGCGTATTGGTAGGTCCGTTCAGCAACCGCGAACAGTTGACCACTGCGCAGAAGCAACTGGCCGGCGCCGGCTTCAGCAACCTGCTGTTACAACAGCGCCAGAACCGCTGACGCAGCCGATCGCGGCAAGCCTCACTCCTACAGAACCTGCAGGAACGAGGCTTGCCCGCGATAGCGCCCTCACGGGCACCCTCTCTCCCGCAGCAAATACCGCTCGTCCCACAACCCGCGCCGCAGTTGAAAAACCTCGCGCCACCCCCATATGAGTTTCCATCAGGGCATTTTCGCCCCGCAGCGTGGAGACTCTCCCCTTGACCACCATCGTTTCAGTCCGCCGCCACGGCAAAGTCGTCATGGGCGGCGACGGCCAGGTTTCCCTCGGCAATACCGTGATGAAAGGCAACGCGAAAAAAGTTCGCCGCCTGTATCACGGCCAGGTCATCGCCGGTTTCGCCGGAGCCACCGCTGACGCCTTCACCCTGTTCGAACGCTTCGAAGGCCAGCTCGAGAAACACCAGGGACATCTGGTGCGCGCGGCCGTCGAACTCGCCAAGGAGTGGCGCACCGACCGCTCCCTCAGCCGCCTCGAAGCCATGCTCGCGGTCGCCAACAAGGACGCCTCCTTGATCATCACCGGCAACGGTGACGTGGTCGAGCCGGAAGACGGCCTCATCGCCATGGGCTCCGGCGGTGCCTACGCCCAGGCCGCGGCCAGCGCCCTGCTGAAGAAAACCGACCTGTCGGCCCGCGAAATCGTCGAAACCGCCCTGGGCATCGCTGGCGACATCTGCGTATTCACCAACCATAACCAGACCATTGAGGAGCAGGATCTCGCGGAATAAGCCTGTGCACGCCACAGCATTCATTCTTGCTTGAGGACCGCCAATTACTATGCCCATGACTCCCCGCGAAATCGTCCACGAACTCAACCGCCATATCATCGGCCAGGACGATGCCAAGCGCGCCGTCGCCATTGCGCTGCGTAACCGCTGGCGCCGCATGCAGCTGCCCGCCGAGCTGCGTGTCGAAGTGACCCCGAAGAACATCCTGATGATCGGCCCGACCGGCGTCGGCAAGACCGAGATCGCCCGGCGCCTGGCCAAGCTGGCCAACGCTCCGTTCATCAAGGTCGAAGCGACCAAGTTCACCGAAGTCGGTTATGTCGGCCGCGACGTCGAGTCCATCATCCGTGACCTGGCCGATGCCGCGATCAAGATGTTCCGCGAGCAGGAAATGATCCGCGTCCGCCACCGCGCCGAAGACGCCGCCGAAGATCGCATCCTCGACGCCCTGCTGCCACCGGCGCGCATGGGTTTCAGCAACGAAGACGCCGCCCCGGCCCAGGACTCCAACACCCGCCAGCTGTTCCGCAAGCGCCTGCGCGAAGGCCAGCTGGATGACAAGGAAATCGAAATCGAAGTGGCTGAAGTCAGCGGCGTCGACATTTCGGCGCCACCGGGCATGGAAGAAATGACCAACCAGCTGCAGAGCCTCTTCGCCAACATGGGCAAGGGCCAGCGCAAGAGCCGCAAGCTCAAGGTCAAGGACGCGCTCAAGCTGATCCGCGACGAGGAAGCCAGCCGCCTGGTCAACGATGACGAACTCAAGGCCAAGGCCCTGGAAGCGGTCGAGCAGCACGGCATCGTGTTCATCGACGAAATCGACAAGGTTGCCAAGCGTGGCAACTCCGGCGGTGTCGACGTCTCTCGCGAAGGCGTACAGCGCGACCTGCTGCCACTGATCGAAGGCTGCACCGTCAACACCAAGCTGGGCATGGTCAAGACCGACCACATCCTGTTCATCGCGTCCGGCGCGTTCCACCTGAGCAAGCCGAGCGACCTGGTGCCCGAGCTGCAAGGCCGCCTGCCGATCCGCGTCGAACTCAAGGCGCTGTCGCCGGAAGACTTCGAGCGCATTCTCAGCGAGCCTCACGCCTCCCTGACCGAGCAATACTGCGCACTGCTGAAAACCGAAGGCCTGGCCATCGAGTTCCAGGCGGACGGTATCAAGCGCCTGGCGGAGATCGCCTGGCAGGTCAACGAGAAGACCGAGAACATCGGTGCCCGTCGCCTGCACACCCTGCTCGAGCGCCTGCTCGAAGAGGTTTCGTTCAGCGCCGGCGACCTGGCCAGCGCCCACAACGAAGAGCCGATCCGGATCGATGCCGCCTACGTCAACAGCCACCTGGGCGAATTGGCACAGAACGAAGACCTGTCCCGTTATATCCTGTAACGAGCACCTCCCGGTGTAGAAGCGAGCTTGCTCGCGATGGACTCAAGAACGCCGCGCCTCCCTGAGGCCCGGCGTTGTCGTTGATGGCTATCGCGAGCAATCCTGCTCCTGCACAAGAGGGTTTCTTGTACAGACGGACGCAGGCTGCACCATGACCACTCGACTCCCCACCGCCATCAACCTGCACAAAGCCTCGAAGACCCTGACGCTGACCTACGCGCCGGACGAGGTCTATCACCTGCCCGCCGAATTCCTGCGGGTGCATTCCCCCTCCGCCGAGGTCCAGGGCCACGGCAAACCCATCCTGCAATTTGGCAAGATCGGCGTCGGCCTGACCAAGGTCGAACCGGCCGGTCAGTACGCACTGAAATTGACCTTCGACGACGGCCACGACAGCGGCCTGTTCACCTGGGACTATTTGTACCAGTTGGCGGTGCGTCAGGAGGCTCTGTGGAGCGACTATCTCGCCGAACTCGAAGCCGCCGGAAAATCCCGCGATCCAAATGAGTCTATCGTCAAGCTGATGCTCTAGATCGGGTATCCGGCGCTTTAGAGCGCATTTTCTAGATTCATCTGTTTGAATGCTGGGCTGCATGGCCAATGAGTGGCCTGCTTGCGAAAAAAAATAAACTCGGGTAACCAATGGAACTGGCAGGTTCCCTGCAGTATTTCTGAGCTAAAAGTAGTAGTGCAGAATCAACGGTCACCCGAGCAGTAGTACCTGGCATTTTTGCTGTGTGACTACACAGCAGGTCCGGTACTCGTCTCAGGACAATGGAGCGTCGTAGATGAGTAACAAGAACAACGATGACCTGAAACGCCAAGCCTCGGAAAACACTCTGGGCCTGAATCCTGTCATCGGTTTACGTCGGAAAGATCTGCTTACCTCTGCCCGCATGGTGCTGACCCAGGCCATCAGACAACCACTACACAGTGCCAAACACGTGGCCCATTTCGGCGTCGAATTGAAGAACGTGATGTTCGGCAAATCGACGTTGCAGCCCGAGAGCGACGACCGTCGCTTCAACGATCCGGCCTGGAGCCAGAACCCGCTGTACAAACGCTATCTGCAAACCTATCTGGCGTGGCGCAAGGAGCTCCATGACTGGATCGGCCAGAGCAATCTCTCCGAACAGGACATCAGCCGCGGCCACTTCGTCATCAACCTGATGACCGAAGCCATGGCGCCGACCAACACCGCCGCCAACCCGGCGGCGGTCAAACGCTTCTTCGAGACCGGCGGCAAGAGCCTGCTCGACGGTCTCTCCCACCTGGCCAAGGACCTGGTGCACAACGGCGGCATGCCGAGCCAGGTCAACATGGACGCCTTCGAAATCGGCAAGAACCTGGGTACCAGCGAAGGCGCGGTGGTGTTTCGCAACGACGTGCTGGAGCTGATCCAGTACCGCCCGGTGACCGAGCAGGTGCACGAACGCCCGTTGCTGGTGGTCCCGCCACAGATCAACAAGTTCTATGTGTTCGACCTGAGCCCGGACAAGAGCCTGGCGCGCTTCTGCCTGCGCAACAACGTGCAGACCTTTATCGTCAGTTGGCGCAACCCGACCAAGGCCCAGCGCGAGTGGGGCCTGTCGACCTACATCGAAGCGCTGAAGGAGGCGGTCGATGTGGTCACCGCCATCACCGGCAGCAAGGACGTGAACATGCTCGGCGCCTGCTCCGGTGGCATCACCTGCACCGCGCTGCTGGGGCACTATGCGGCACTGGGGGAGAAGAAGGTCAATGCCCTGACCCTGCTGGTCAGCGTGCTCGACACCACCGTGGACACCCAGGTGGCGCTGTTCGTCGACGAGCAGACCCTGGAGGCCGCCAAGCGCCACTCCTATCAGGCGGGCGTGCTGGAAGGTCGCGACATGGCCAAGGTCTTCGCCTGGATGCGCCCCAACGACCTGATCTGGAATTACTGGGTCAACAACTACCTACTGGGTAACGAACCGCCGGTGTTCGACATCCTGTTCTGGAACAACGACACCACCCGGTTGCCCGCGGCCTTCCACGGCGACCTGATCGAAATGTTCAAAAACAACCCGTTGACCCGCGCCAACGCACTGGAAGTGTGCGGCACGCCGATCGACCTGAAGCAGGTGACCTCCGACATCTTCTCCGTGGCCGGCACCGCCGACCACATCACCCCGTGGAAGTCCTGCTACAAGTCGGCCCAGCTGTTCGGCGGCAAGGTCGAGTTCCTGCTGTCCAACAGCGGGCATATCCAGAGCATCCTCAACCCGCCGGGCAACCCCAAGGCGCGCTACATGACCAGCGAAGAGATGCCGGCCAATGCCGACGACTGGCAGGAAAACTCCACCAAGCACACCGACTCCTGGTGGCTGCACTGGCAGGCCTGGCAGGCGGAACGCTCGGGCAAGCTGAAAAAGACCCCGAGCACTCTCGGCAACAAGGCGTACCCCGCGGCCGAGGCGGCGCCAGGTACTTACGTCCATGAACGTTAACCGATAGCACCACCTGCAGGAGCGAGCTTGCTCGCGAAGAACCGGCTCACCCGACGCCACCCTCGCGCCCGGAATGCCGCCATCGCGAGCCCGCTCGCTCCTGCGCATGTAATGACTTCACCAACAGGGCCAAGGCATGCCACAACCGTTCATATTCCGCACCGTCGATCTGGATGGCCAGACCATCCGCACCGCGGTACGCCCCGGCAAGCCTCATCTGACCCCCTTGCTGATTTTCAATGGCATAGGTGCCAACCTCGAGCTGGTGTTCCCGTTCGTCCAGGCGCTGGACCCGGACCTGGAAGTCATCGCCTTCGACGTACCGGGCGTTGGCGGCTCCTCGACGCCGAGCCGGCCCTACCGTTTTCCCGGCCTGGCCAAGCTGACCGCGCGCATGCTCGATTACCTCGACTATGGGCAGGTCAACGTGGTGGGCGTGTCCTGGGGTGGAGCGCTGGCCCAGCAGTTCGCCTACGACTACCCCGAACGCTGCAAGAAACTGGTGCTGGCCGCTACTGCCGCAGGCGCCTTCATGGTGCCGGGCAAACCCAAGGTGCTGTGGATGATGGCCAGCCCCCGGCGCTACATCCAGCCCTCCCATGTGATCCGCATCGCCCCCCTGATCTACGGTGGCTCGTTCCGCCGCGATCCCAATCTCGCCGCCGAGCACGCCAGCAAGGTTCGCTCGGCGGGCAAGCTGGGCTACTACTGGCAGCTGTTCGCCGGCTTCGGCTGGACCAGCATCCACTGGCTGCACAAGATCCACCAGCCGACCCTGGTGCTGGCCGGCGACGACGACCCGCTGATCCCGCTGATCAACATGCGCATGCTGGCCTGGCGAATCCCCAACGCCCAGTTGCACATCATCGACGACGGTCATCTGTTCCTGATTACCCGGGCCGAAGCCGTCGCGCCGATCATCATGAAGTTCCTCGAGGAAGAACGACAACGAGCGGTGATGCACCCCCATCCGACACCGTTCAGCGGCATGTAGCAAAAAGCGTCTGTCGACAGGATCGTCGCGCGCGCAGGATGGTTCAGGACGAACTATGGTGTTTGTCTTGATGTGCTTGTTGATAGCTTGACGAAGGAGTGTTGAAGCATGCGAGACAAACCAGCGACGGGCTCGTTACCCACATCCGCTGCCTACATCAATGCCCAGAGTGCGATTACCGGCTTGCGCGGCCGCGACCTGTTGTCGACGCTGCGCAGCGTGGCCACCCACAGCCTGCGCAACCCGATCTACAGCGCCCGCCACGCCTTGGCCCTGGGTGGCCAGCTGGGCCGGGTACTGCTGGGTGAGACATTGCACAAACCCAACCCTCAGGACAACCGGTTCACCGATCCGACCTGGAGCCTGAACCCATTCTACCGACGCGGCCTGCAGGCCTATCTCAGCTGGCAGAAGCAAATCAAAAGCTGGATCGACGAAAGCGGCATGAGCGCCGACGACCAGGCCCGCGCGCACTTTGCCTTCAGCCTGCTCAACGATGCCGTCGCACCGTCCAACACCCTGCTCAATCCGCTGGCGATCAAGGAGCTATTCAACTCCGGCGGCAACAGCGTGATCCGCGGCATCGGTCACCTGCTCGATGACCTGCTGCACAACAACGGTTTGCCCAGCCAGGTCACCAAGCAGGCCTTCGAAGTCGGCCGGAACCTGGCTACCACCCCCGGCTCGGTGGTGTTTCGCAACGAGCTGCTGGAACTGATCCAGTACAAGCCGATGAGCGAAAAACAGTACGCCCGGCCCTTGCTGGTAGTGCCGCCGCAGATCAACAAGTTCTATATCTTCGACCTCAGCCCCCATAACAGCTTTGTGCAGTTCGCCCTGAAAAACGGCCTGCAGACCTTCATGATCAGCTGGCGCAACCCCGATGTCCGGCATCGCGAGTGGGGCCTGTCGAGCTATGTCGAGGCGGTGGAAGAAGCCATGAATGTCTGCCGGGCGATCACCGGCAGTCGCGACGTGAACCTGATGGGCGCTTGCGCCGGCGGCCTGACCATTGCCGCGCTGCAAGGCCACCTGCAAGCCAAACGGCAATTGCGCCGGGTCTGCAGCAGCACCTATCTGGTCAGCCTGCTCGATAGCCAGCTGGACAGTCCGGCGACCCTGTTCGCCGACGAGCAGACCCTGGAGGCGGCCAAGCGGCGCTCCTATCAGCGGGGCGTACTCGATGGTCGCGACATGGCCAAGGTCTTCGCCTGGATGCGGCCCAACGACCTGATCTGGAATTACTGGGTCAACAACTACCTGCTGGGCAAGGAGCCGCCGGCGTTCGACATCCTCTACTGGAACAACGACAACACCCGCCTGCCCGCGGCCTTTCACGGCGACCTGCTGGACTTCTTCAAGCACAACCCGCTGGGCCACCCCGGCGGCCTGGAAGTCTGCGGCACGCCCATCGACCTGCAGAAAGTCACGATCGACAGCTTCAGCGTCGCCGGGATCAACGATCACATCACCCCCTGGGACGCGGTGTATCGCTCGACCCTGCTGCTGGGTGGCGAGCGGCGTTTCGTGCTGTCCAACAGCGGGCATGTGCAAAGCATCCTCAACCCACCGAGCAACCCCAAGGCCAACTACGTCGAGAACGGCAAGCTCAGCAGCGACCCACGGGCCTGGTACTACGATGCCAAGCACGTCGACGGCAGTTGGTGGACGCAATGGCTGGAATGGATCCAGCAACGCTCCGGCGCCCAGCGCGACAGCCTGACGGCCCTGGGCAACCAGAACTACCCACCCATGGAAGCGGCGCCTGGCACCTACGTGCGCGTACGCTGAATTTCCCCGCGCCGCGGCCCCGGGTCGCGGCCTGACCGAACAGCCAAGAAGACTGGATGAAAACCCGCGACCGGATCCTCGAATGTGCCCTGCAGTTGTTCAATCACAAGGGCGAACCCAATGTCTCGACCATGGAAGTTGCCAACGAAATGGGGATCAGCCCCGGCAACCTCTACTATCACTTTCACGGCAAGGAACCCTTGGTCCTCGGGCTGTTCGAACGTTTTCAGAACGAACTGGCCCCCCTGCTCGATCCCCCCGCCGATGTCCACCTGACGCCTGATGACTACTGGCTGTTCCTGCACCTGATCGTCGAGCGCCTGGCGCACTACCGCTTCCTGTTCCAGGACCTGTCCAACCTGGCCGGGCGCCTGCCGAAGCTGGCCAAGGGGATTCGCAACCTGCTCAATGCCCTGAAGCGCACCCTGGCTTCGCTGCTGGCCCGGCTCAAGGCGTCGGGACAACTGGTCAGCGATACCCAGGCGCTGGGGCAGTTGGTGGAGCAGATCACCATGACCCTGCTGTTCTCGCTGGACTATCAGCGCATTCTCGATCGCGAAGGCGAAGTGCGGGTGGTGGTGTACCAGATCATGATGCTGGTGGCGCCGCACCTGCTGCCACCGGCCAAGCTGGCCACCGAGCAGATGGCCCTGCGCTACCTCGACGAGCACGATTGAGCACCCGGCAAGGTCCCCGAACAAAAACGCCCGACCTTTGCAGGCCGGGCGTTTTTGCGTGTCCCGAGAAAATCAGGACTGACTGGTTGGCGTCGAGGGTGCTGGCGCGACAGTCGGGGTAACGGCAGGGGTTGGCGCCACGGCGGAGTTCGCCGGGCTGACCGGTGCTGCCGGCTTGGCGGCGACCACTGGCTTCGGTGCAGCGGCCTTTGGGGCTGCCGGTTTTTTCACCGCAGGCTTCTTGGCCGCAGGTTTCGCGGCAGGCTTGGCGGCTGCGGTTTTAGCTGCGGGCTTGGCAGCCGGTTTGGCCGCCGGCTTGGCTGCCGCGGTCTTGGCGGCGGGTTTCGCCGCAGGCTTGGCGGCCGCTTTAGCTGCCGGTTTGGCCGCTGCCTTTGCCAGAGGCTTGGCTGCTGGCTTGGCCGCTGCAGTCTTGGCCGCGACCGGAGCCACCTTGGCGCCTGTGAGTTTTTCGATCTGCTTGGTCAGGGTATCGACCTTGGTGTGCAGCGCCTTGACTTCATTGCGGCTAGGCACGCCCAGACGCGAAATGGCACTGTTCAAGCGCTTGTCAAAAGCCCCTTCCAGCTCGTCCCACTTGCCCAGCGCGCGGTCCTTGACGCCGCTGATGCGCGATTTTGCCGAGTTCGCGGTGTCCTTGGCGGCGTCGACTTTCTTGCCGACAGCGCTTTTGGTGAGCTTCTCGGCTTTCTCGCCGTCTTTGACCAGCGACTCGAAAAGCTTGCTGCCGTCAGTGTCGATTTTCGAGTACACGCCTAAACCAGCAAGCCAGATTTTACGGGAGTAGTCTTCGACCTTCCCGATCCACGAGCTGCCTTCTTTTTCAGTATTCTTTTTACCAGCCATCCCGTTCTCCTTAATGTTTACGCGCGACACGTTCGAGCAATGCCGTTAGCCCATCGAGCTTAGCAGAGAGTGTCTCAACGTCATGTTTAGACGGAATGCCGATGCGATTCAAGGCACTGGCGACGCGCGTGTCAAAAGCCTTTTCGACTTTATCCAGCTGCAGTTCGACCTTGCCTTTGAGACTGGTGACATCCCCCTTCACTTCATCGATCTGGGTATTGGCGGCCTCAAGTTGTTCAGTCACAACTTTTTTGCCTTTCTTTTCAACGGATTGACCCGCTTTGACGAGTTCCTGGAAGTACTCGCTGCCCTCTTGACCGACCTTGGTGTAGGCACCCAGGCCAGCCAGCCAGATCTTGCGGGCATAGGATTTGACTTCACTCAGAGTGGTTGATGCGGCATCAACTTTTTTCTTCAGAATTACTTTGGCCATTGGTGCACCTCACGCGCAGAAGGTTTGAGGAACTTGCCCGCAGAAAGTGGGCTCAGGCACAAAGTAGTGAGAAAAATTAGAATCGGCACCCTAACCAATGTCATGAAAGGCTGGGTGCCCGCTGCAAAAGCCGGCGGGCCAACGAGGCTGTTCCAGAGGTCATTGCGACACCCTCGATCGCCGGCAAACCGACCTTCGCCACAGCGGCTCAGACCAGGGCTTTATCCAGGGCCTTTTCGATTTCCGACTTGATCATGCCGCTCATGGCGGACATCAACAGGCCCAGTTCGACATCGACCCGGATCGAATCGTCGCCCACCCGCACCGCGCCTTTGACTCCGGAACGCTTGAGGTTCAGGGTATCGCCCGACCACTGCGGCTCCAGGCCATACTGATCGGCCAGTTTCTGCGCCAATTGGTCAGCCTTTTCGCGGGCTGCTTCCTTACCCAGGCCATGGGCACGCTCAACACTTATATGGGCCATTGAATGACTCCTGCTTTATCGGGACTTGCCTGAAGCGTCTTGAACTGCGCTGCGTCAAAACGCCCCGGCGCTGCACTATCTTACATTCAGCCTTGCCAAGACAAAGGCCGCCACCGGGATTAGAATGTCCCGCATTCTTTTTTGGTGACCGCGATATGACTGACCAGCGCAAAGGCAGCGATGCCGAACCCACCACTCACTTCGGCTTCAAAAACGTTCCGGAAAGCCAGAAGGCGGAAAAAGTCGCTGAGGTATTCCACTCGGTAGCCGCCAAGTACGACCTGATGAACGACGTCCTGTCCGGCGGCATGCATCGCCTGTGGAAACGCTTCACGATCGAGTTGTCCGGCGTACGCCCTGGCAATCGCGTGCTGGACATCGCCGGCGGCACCGGTGACCTGACCCGCAAGTTTTCCCATCTGGTCGGCCCTACCGGGCAGGTGGTGCTGGCGGATATCAACGCCTCCATGCTCAAGGTCGGTCGCGACCGCCTGCTCGACAAGGGCGTGGCCGGCAATATCGAATTCGTCCAGGCCGACGCGGAAAAGCTGCCCTTCCCGGACAACCATTTCGACGTGGTGACCATCGCCTTCGGCCTGCGCAACGTGACCCACAAGGAAGAAGCCCTGCGTTCGATGCTGCGGGTGCTCAAGCCCGGTGGCCGCCTGCTGGTGCTGGAGTTCTCCAAGCCGACCAACGCGCTGATGTCCAAGGTCTACGACGCCTATTCGTTCGCCTTCATGCCGCTGGCCGGCAAGCTGATCACCAACGACTCGGAAAGCTATCGCTACCTGGCCGAATCGATCCGCATGCACCCGAACCAGGAAACCCTGAAGTCGATGATGGTCGAGGCCGGTTTCGATCGCGTGACCTATCACAACATGACCGCGGGCATCGTCGCCCTGCACCGCGGCATCAAGCCCTGATGTTGCTCAGCGGCCTGCTCGCCAGCGTCGAACACGGCCTCAACCGTGTCCTGCGCCTCGACAGCACGGCTTTGCCACGCTTGCAGTATTTGAACGGCAAGGTGATTGCCGTCGATTGCCGCAGCCCGAGCGTGCAGCTGTTCATCATTCCCGGCGATGAGGGGCTGACCCTCGCCGCGCATTGGGCGGCCGACGTCGATTGCACCCTGCGCGCGCCGGCTTCCAGCCTGGTACGCCTGGCCCTGAGCCGGGACAAGACCGCGGTGCTGCACAGCCCCGAGGTCGAGCTGGAGGGCGACAGCGGCGTGCTGCTGGAACTGGCCGCCATCCTCCAGGACCTGGAGCTGGACTGGGAGTACGAACTCTCGCGCTGGCTGGGCCCGGTGGCCACCCAGTTGTTCAGCGGCCATGTGCGCAGCCGCGCGCGCTGGTATCGCCAGGGTTTCGCCAGCCTGAACCAGAACCTCGCCGAGTACCTGGCCGAAGAGTCGCGCACCCTGGTGGGCCAGCGCGAAGCCGAAGCCCGTTTCAGCGAACTGGACCGGGTCAAGCTCGACCTGGAACGCCTCGAGGCGCGCTTCGAGCGCCTTTCCCGATCCCTTGACCCAAGCGATAACGCATGAAGCTGCTTGCCGTCCGCCGTTTGTTGCGCATCCAGCGCGTCGTGATCCGCTACCGCCTCGATGACCTGCTGTTCGCCCTGCCCCTGCCCTGGTTCCTCCTGGCGCTGCGCTATGCCTTGCCCTGGCGCTGGTTCCCGCGCAAGCTGCTGGAGCTGAGCCGCGGCGCGCGCCTGCGCCTGGCCCTGCAGGACCTGGGGCCGATCTTCATCAAGTTCGGGCAGATTCTCTCGACCCGTCGCGACCTGCTGCCCGAAGACATCGCCGACGAGCTGATGCTGCTGCAGGACCGCGTACCGCCCTTCGACTCGAAGACCTCGGTAACCCTGATCGAGGAACAGCTGGGCAAGAAGATCGACGAGGTGTTCAGCCGCTTCGACATCGAGCCCCTGGCCTCCGCCTCGGTGGCGCAGGTCCACGCCGCCCAGCTCAAGAGCGGCGAAGAAGTGGTGGTCAAGGTCATCCGCCCAGGCCTCAAGCCGGTCATCGCGCAGGATCTGGCCTGGCTGTTCATCCTCGCCCGCGCCGCCGAAAAGGTCTCGGCCGACGCCCGCCTGCTGCACCCGGTGGACGTGGTCAGCGATTACGAAAAGACCATCTACGACGAACTCGACCTGCTGCGCGAGGCGGCCAACGCCAGCCAGCTCAAGCGCAACTTCGACGGCTCGCCGCTGCTCTACGTGCCACAGGTCTACTGGGACTGGTGCCGGCCGAAAGTACTGGTCATGGAGCGCATCTATGGGATCCAGGTGACGGACCTGGCGACCCTGGCCGACCAGCGCACCGACATGAAGATGCTCGCCGAGCGTGGCGTGGAGATCTTCTTCACCCAGGTGTTCCGCGACAGTTTCTTCCATGCCGACATGCACCCCGGCAACATCTTCGTCAGCACCGTGCAGCCCTGGAGCCCGCAGTACATTGCCATCGACTGCGGCATCGTCGGCAGCCTGACCCCGGAAGACCAGGACTACCTGGCCCGCAACCTGTTCGCCTTCTTCAAGCGCGACTATCGCCGAGTGGCGCAGTTGCACATCGATTCGGGCTGGGTTCCGGCCGAGACCAAACTCAACGAATTCGAAGCGGCGATCCGCACCGTGTGCGAACCGATCTTCGAAAAACCGTTAAAAGATATTTCCTTCGGCCAGGTGCTGATGCGCCTGTTCCAGACCGCTCGCCGCTTCAACATGGAAGTGCAGCCGCAGCTGGTGTTGCTGCAAAAGACCCTGCTGAACATCGAAGGCCTGGGTCGCCAGCTGTATCCGGAACTGGACCTGTGGAACACCGCCCAGCCGTTCCTCGAACGCTGGATGCGCGAGCGCGTCAGCCCGAAAGCCTTGCTGGGCAACCTGCACAGCCAGGTCGAGCAGTTGCCGCACCTGGCCAGCATGACCCGCGACCTGCTCGAACGCATGTCCCAACCCCATGCCCAGGACCCTTCGCCACCCTGGCAGCGGCGTAAGGACGACTGGTTCCTGCGTCTTCTGGGCACGGCGCACCTGGGCACTGGCGCGATCCTCGCGGCAGGCGGCCCCCTGCACGAGCTGGGTTACTGGCCGGCCGGCATCATGATGGCCGTAGGCTTGTATCTGGTCGTGCGCCGATAGCCAGCAAGGCCGGTGGCTGTCACACTGTTTTCCATCGCCGAGGCTCGACGAGCACGTCGAACCCTGTTGTCGGAGTCGAAGATGAAAGATTGGCTGGACGAGATCAAATGGGACGCTGACGGCCTGGTGCCGGCCATCGCCCAGGATCACAAGACCGGGCGCGTGCTGATGATGGCCTGGATGAACCGCGAGGCCCTGTGCCTGACCGCCGCCGAAAACCGTGCCATCTACTGGTCACGTTCGCGTGGCAAGCTATGGCGCAAGGGCGAAGAGTCCGGGCATGTACAGAAGCTTCACGAAATGCGCCTGGACTGCGATGCCGACGTCATCATCCTGATGGTCGAACAGATCGGCGACATCGCCTGCCACACAGGCCGCCAGAGCTGCTTCTACCGCGTCTATGAAAACGGCGGCTGGAAAACGGTCGACCCGGTACTCAAAGACCCGCACGCGATCTATCAAGCAGGACACTGAAATGAGCGATACCCTGACCCGTCTGGCCCAGGTGCTGGAAGAGCGCAAAGGCGCCGCCGCCGACACCTCCTATGTCGCCAGCCTGTATCACAAGGGCCTGAACAAGATTCTGGAGAAAGTCGGCGAGGAATCGGTGGAAACCATCATCGCCGCCAAGGATGCCGCCAGCAGCGGCGACTGCAGCGATGTCATCTACGAAACCGCCGACCTGTGGTTCCATACCCTGGTCATGCTCGCCCAGCTGGGGCAGCATCCGCAGGCCGTTCTCGATGAACTGGACCGGCGCTTCGGATTGTCCGGACACGCCGAGAAAGCCTCGCGCCCGTCCGCCTGAACATCATTTAGAGAGGAAACGCAGCATGGGCATTTTTGACTGGAAACACTGGATCGTCATTCTGGTTGTCGTGGTGCTGGTGTTCGGCACCAAGAAACTGAAAAACCTCGGTACCGATGTCGGCGAATCGATCAAAGGCTTTCGCAAGGCCATGAACGACGACGAGAAGCCGGCCGAACCCGCAGCGCCATCGACCGCCCAGCCTGCCGCGCCGGTTCAACCGCAAAACGCGCCGCTGAACCAGCCGCACACCATCGACGTGCAGGCGCAGAAAGTCGAAGAGCCGACCCGCAAAGACTCGTGAGCACTGACTAATGTTTGGTATCAGCTTCTCTGAACTGCTGCTCGTCGGCCTGGTGGCCCTGCTGGTGCTCGGCCCCGAGCGTCTGCCGGGCGCCGCGCGCACGGCTGGCCTGTGGGTCGGCCGCTTGAAGCGCAGCTTCAACGCGATCAAACAGGAAGTTGAACGGGAAATCGGTGCCGATGAAATTCGTCGGCAACTGCACAACGAACACATTCTGTCGCTGGAGCAGGAAGCACGGAAAATCCTCAATCCGACCCAGCAACAGCCGACGCCGGTGGAGCCCGTGGCCGAGCCGGGCACTCAGGCGCCCGCCACGGCACCTGAAGCCCCAGCCAGCCCTGCCGCCGCTGCGGCGCCTGCCCCGGCCGAACCGGTTGCGCCTGTCGCGCCAGCCCCCCACGACTCCACTTTGCCGCCGCGAGCCCCATGAGCGATATTCCGGAAAACGACCAACACATGCCGCTGGTGTCGCACCTCACCGAGTTGCGCACCCGGTTGCTGCGCTGCGTGGCGGCGATCTTCCTGATCTTCGCCGGGCTGTTCGCCTTCACCCAGCAGATCTACACCATCGTCTCCACGCCCCTGCGCCAATACCTGCCGGCGGGCGCGACGATGATTGCCACCGACGTGGCGTCGCCGTTCCTGACCCCGCTCAAGCTGACGATGATGGTGTCGCTGTTCCTGGCGATCCCGGTGATCCTGCACCAGATCTGGGGTTTCATCGCCCCCGGCCTGTACAAGCATGAAAAACGCATCGCCGTGCCGCTGCTGGTCTCCAGCATCCTGCTGTTCTATATCGGCATGGCCTTCGCCTACTTCCTGGTGTTCCCGCTGATCTTCAAGTTCTTCGCCTCGGCCACCCCGGCCGGCGTGGAAATGATGACCGACATCACCAGCTACCTCGACTTCGTCATGACCCTGTTCTTCGCCTTCGGCGTGGCGTTCGAGATCCCGGTGGCGGTGGTCCTGCTGGTGTGGATCGGCGTGGTCGACGTCGCCTACCTGAAGAAAATCCGTCCGTACGTGATCATCGGCTGCTTCGTGGTCGGCATGATTCTCACCCCGCCGGACATCTTCTCCCAGACCCTGCTCGCGGTACCGATGTGGCTGCTGTTCGAGATCGGCATCCTGTTCGGCAGCCTGATCAGCAAGCGTGGCGACCATCCGGACGACAAACCGGCCGAAGACCACAACGACCAACCGCCAGCGACCCAAGCGTGAACCTGCTGCTGCTCGAGGAGGCCGACTTCATCGCGGCCGACCGGGCGATCCTGCGCGATCGCCGCCTGACCCACATGCAGGAAGTCCATCGGGCCGCGGTGGGCGACAGCCTGCGGGTAGGCCGGATCGGCGGTCTGATGGGGTCCGCCGAACTGCTGCGCCTGGAGGCCCGGGAAGCCGAACTGCAAGTGCGCCTCGACCAGCCGCCGCCAGCCAAGCTGCCGCTGACCCTGGTGCTGGCCCTGCCCCGCCCGAAAATGCTCCGCCGGGTGCTGCAGACCGTCGCCGCCATGGGCGTGCCCCGGCTGGTGCTGGTGAACAGCTACCGGGTCGAGAAAAGCTTCTGGCAGACCCCCTTCCTCGAACCCGAGGCGATTCGCGAGCAACTGATCCTCGGCCTGGAGCAGGCGCGCGACAGCGTGTTGCCAGAAGTGGTCATCGAAAAACGCTTCAAACCCTTCGTCGAGGACCGCCTGCCGGCATGGGTCGAAGGCACCCTGGGGCTGGTGGGCCACCCTGGCCAGTATCCGGCCTGCCCTCGCGGCCTGGATGAGCCGGTGACCCTGGCCATCGGCCCGGAAGGCGGCTGGATCCCTTACGAAATCGACCTGTTGGGCAAGGCCGGCCTGCAACCGGTACAGCTCGGCGAACGCATCCTGCGGGTCGAGACCGCCGTCACCGCCCTTCTCGCCCGCCTGTTCTGATCCCCCGCCCATTGAGCCCGCGATGACGCCGTGCCTGACACGACGCTATCGCGGGCAAGCCTCGCTCCGACACCTGCACGAACGCTTCAGATTTATCTGATGCAGCCGATAGTCTCTCTATAAAACCCAATAATGGTCCAAGGGAGTTCGCGGCATGTACCGTTGGTTAGCCCAGAGTCTGGGAAATGTGAGCGTCAACCTCAAACTCGGCATTGGCTTCGGTCTGGTGCTGCTACTGACCCTGCTGATTACCGTGACGGGCTGGACGGGCCTGGGCAGCGTGATCGATCGCGGCGACAAACTGGGCTACATCTCCAGCCTCAACGAGCTGACCAAGGACCTGCGCAACGCGCGCCTGGACTATGAAATGCGCCGCGGCGAACAAGGCCCGGGGCCGGTCAACGACCTGCTGAGCAAGCTCGACGAAGGCCTGCAAAGCGCGCGCAAGATGATGGTAATGCCCGAAAGCCTGGCCATGGTCGACCAGCAGATCGCCGCTGTCGGCGAGTACAAGCTGGCCTTCGCCGACATCACCCGCGCCACCGCCGGCCGCGAAGCCGCCCGCGCCAAGCTGGGCGCCACCGCCGACAACGCCGTGGCCCGGGTGGCCGAGGTGGAAAAATCCCTGCTGCAGGGCGACAGCGTGGCGCAATTCAACAGCGTCATCGACCTCAGCAAGCTGATCCAGCAGGCGCGCTTCCAGGTCCGTGGCTACACCTACAGCGGCAAGGCCGAGGCCGAACAACCGGCGCTGGACGCCATCGACAACGCCCTGGCTTACCTCGCCAGCCTGCCGGCCAAGCTGCCGGAGCATCATCTGGCCAACCTGCAACAGGCCACCGACTCCCTGAAGGGCTACCGCGCCGCGGTCAGCGAATTCCGCGACGCCCAGGTGGCCAGCGCCGCCGCTCTCAAGCGCATGGCGGCCCAGGGCGATCGCCTGATGGAAATCAGCAAGCAGCTGACCATTGCGCAAACCGAGGTACGCGACAGCGACGCCGCCCAGGCCAAGAGCACCCTGGCCATCGTCACGGCGCTGGCCCTGCTGTTCGGCCTGATCGCTGCCGCGAGCATCACCCGGCAGATCGTCACCCCTCTGCGCCAGACCCTTCAGGTGGTCGAGCGTGTCGCCTCGGGCGACCTCAGCCAGGACCTGCAGGTGGAGCGCCGCGACGAACTCGGCCAACTGCAACGGGCCATGCAGCGCATGACCCAGAGCCTGCGCGAACTGATCGGCGGCATCAGCGACGGCGTCACCCAGATTGCCAGCGCCGCGGAACAGCTGTCGGCCGTGACCGAACAGACCAGCGCCGGGGTCAACAACCAGAAAGTCGAGACCGACCAGGTCGCCACCGCCATGAATGAGATGGCCGCCACGGTCCAGGAAGTCGCGCGTAACGCCGAAGAAGCCTCGGAAGCGGCGGTCGCCGCCGATCAGCAGGCCCGCGAAGGCGACAAGGTGGTGGGCGAAGCGATCGCACAGATCGAGCGCCTGGCTGCCGAGGTCGGCAACTCCACCGAGGCCATGAGCCACCTGAAGCAGGAAAGCGACAAGATCGGTAGCGTGTTGGACGTGATCAAGTCGGTCGCCCAGCAGACCAACCTGCTGGCCCTCAACGCCGCCATCGAAGCCGCCCGCGCGGGGGAAGCCGGCCGTGGTTTCGCCGTGGTCGCCGACGAGGTGCGCAGCCTGGCGCAGCGCACCCAGAAGTCCACCGAAGAGATCGAAGAACTGATCGTCGGCCTGCAGAACGGCACCCAGGAAGTGGCCACCATCATGGACAACAGCCGCAACCTGACCGACAGCAGCGTCGAACTGACCCGGCGCGCCGGTGGTTCCCTGGAAAACATCACCCGTACCGTGTCGGCGATCCAGTCCATGAACCAGCAGATCGCCGCCGCTGCCGAACAACAGAGCGCGGTGGCCGAGGAAATCAACAGAAGCGTGCTGAACGTGCGCGATGTGTCCGAACAGACCTCGGCAGCCAGCGAGGAAACTGCGGCCTCCAGCGTCGAGCTGGCGCGCCTGGGGACCCATCTGCAGACCCTGGTGGGACGCTTCCGGGTTTAAAGGACGGCAGGCCTGTAGCCGCTGCCGAGCGCAGCGAGGCTGCGATCGCCCCAAAGGGGCGCGGCGATTCCGAGGTCGCCGAAGGTTCGGCGGGAGATCGGGAACCAAGGCCCTGCGGGCCTTATCGCAGCCTCGCAAGCTCGGCAGCGGCTACGGGCGTATTCCAGGCAACTACCGGGGTTACAGGACCTGACGCAGGAAGGCCTGGGCTCGCGGGTCCTTCGGTGCGTCGAAGAACTCGGCTGGCGAGGCGTCTTCCAGCAGTTTGCCGTGATCGAAAAACAGCACCCGGTCCGCCACTTCCCGGGCAAAGCCCATTTCGTGGGTCACGCAGACCATGGTCATGCCTTCCAGGGCCAGGGTTTTCATCACGTCCAGCACTTCGCCGACCATTTCCGGGTCCAGCGCCGAAGTCGGCTCGTCGAACAGCATGACCTTGGGCTCCATGGCCAGCGCCCGGGCGATGGCCACGCGCTGCTGCTGGCCGCCGGAGAGGCGCGACGGGAACTCATGGGCCTTCTGCGCGATGCCGACCTTCTCCAGCAGTGCCAGGGCCTTGGCCTCGCGCTCCTGCTTGCCGCGCTTGCGCACCACCTTCTGCGCCAGGCAGAGGTTGTCCAGCACGGTCATGTGCGGGAACAGGTTGAAATGCTGGAACACCATGCCGACTTCGCGGCGGTAGGCGTTCACATCGGTCTTCGGGTCGGCCAGTTGCAGGCCATCGATGCTCACCGAGCCGGAGTCGAACTGCTCCAGGCCGTTGAGGCAGCGCAGGAAGGTCGACTTGCCGGAGCCGGACGGGCCGATCACCACCAGCACTTCGCCCTTGGCCACGTTGGTGCTGACGCTATCCACCGCGCGGACCACCTGACCCCGGGCGTCGAAGACTTTTACCAGATCGCGGACTTCAATCACTTTGCGCGAGCCTCCGCTCAAGCCGGCTGGCCATCTTCGACAGCGGCAGGTTGATCAACAGGTACAGGGCCGCCACACAGAACAGGATCTCGAACGGCGAAAACGAGGTGGTGATGACTTCCCGGCCGCTCTTGAGCAGCTCGGTGATGGCGATCACCGACACCAGCGAAGTGTCCTTGACCAGGCTGATGAACTGCCCCGCCAGCGGTGGCAGCACGCGCTTGAAGGCCTGTGGCAGCACCACATGGCGCATCGACTGGCTGGCATTCAGGCCCAGGGAACGGGCCGCTTCGTTCTGGCCACGGGCGATCGACTGCACGCCGGCGCGGACGATTTCCGCCACATAGGCCCCGGTGAACAGCGACAGTGCGGCGATCCCGGCGAACTCCCGGGACAGGTTCAGCACGGTACCGATGAAGAAATAGAAAATGAAGATCTGCACCAGCAGCGGCGTACCGCGCACCAGCTCGACATAAAGGGTCGACAGATCCCGCAGGGTCGGGTTGTTCGAGAGCCGGCAGAGCCCGGTCGCCAGGCCGATGAACAGCCCCAGCACGCCGGACACCACCGACAGCCACAGGGTGGTCCACAGCCCCAGCAGCAGCGGCCCGGCCGCCCAGTGGCGGGTCACGCCGATCACATCGCCTTCGGCCACATCGTCGCCGCGGGCGACCTGCAGGCTGCTCTCGTCGACCGTCAGCCGTTGCTCGTCGCCGGCATCGTTGCGCAGCGTGACCTCGGCCTGGCCGCCTTTGCGCACCAGTTCGCTGACGGTGGCAATGTCCGACGCCCGCTGCGATTCCTCGGCCTGGTAGGCGAAGTACTGCGGCACGCGATTCCAGCGCCATTCATAGGACATCAGCGAGGTGGCGTAATACAACGCGCCCGCCAGGCCGATCAGCACCAGCACGGTCAGTACGTGCCAGGGCCATTGGGCTTTTTTCTGTTTGATCACTTTGCAGGTTCCAGCTGTGTGCAGCGGGGGGAGGTTCTGTGTTGCCGATCAGGACGCCATCGCGAGCAAGCCCGCTCCTACACAGAGCACGCTGGCCCGCGATCGACCGTGCGGCGGTCGCCCAGGCCTTATTCCATGTCCTTGAGCCACTCGGTGCTCTTGAACCACTTGTCATGGATACGATCGTAGGTGCCGTCTTCGTGGATCTGGTGCAGGAAGTTGTTGATGAAGTTGATGCTGTCGTAGTCGCCCTTCTTCAGGCCGAAGGCCAGGGGCTCGTAGGTGAACGGCTTGTCGAGGAAGACCAGCTTGCCGTTGCCGACCTTGCTCAGCGCCACCACGTTGTACGGGGCGTCGTAGATGAAGGCGTCGGCCTTGCCGTTGACCACGTCGAGTACCGCTTCCTGCTCGTTGTCGTAGCCGTGGTACTTGGCCTTGGCGATCAGCTTCTTGGCGACCATTTCGCCGGTGGTGCCCAGCTTGGAGGTGATGCGGTAATCGGCGGTGTTCAGGTCCTTATAGGACTTGACGGTGCCTTCCAGCTCCTTGCGGATCAGCAGGGTCTGGCCGACCACGATGAAGGGTTCGCTGAAGTTCAGGCGCAGGTTGCGCTCCTGGGTCAGGGTCATGCCGCTGCCGATCATGTCGAACTTGTCGGTCAACAGGGCCGGGATGATGCCGTCGTAGCCGGTGGATACCAGCTCGAGCTTGACGCCCATGGCCTTGGTCATGGCCTTGAGGATGTCGACCTCGAACCCGATGATCTCGCCGCGCTTGTTGGTCATCTCGAACGGCATATAGGTCGGGTCCATGCCGACTTTCAGCGAGCCGCGCTTGACCGCATCATCGATGGCGCCAGCCTGGGCGGCATTGACCGCCACCAAAGCCGTGACGCCGAGCAGCAGCATCGAGAGATACTTCTTCATCTTCAAGTCCCCTGAACCCATTTTATTGTGAGGCGAACCCGCGACAGGTTTTCCTTGGAAAACCGATGGATACGGGCACCAGGAAGGCCCGCTCGCAGCAATTCGGGGTGCGATGCTAACTCACCCGACCGTTTGCACAAGGGCCTAAGCAGGATTTGTTGTTACAGACGGGGAGCGATAAAAGCCGGGCCCACAAACAACAACGCCCTTGAGTGGGTCTCAAGGGCGCTGTCATCAGGCCGGTTGGGCGATTGCCGCTTGCGGTCGCAACGGCAACAACGGTGCATGGGGATCTTCATCCACCGATTGCCGCCAGGCGCCCAGCCAGTCGGCGAGACCTTCGCTCCAGACCTGCTCGTGCAGGCGGGCCAGGGCCACCGGGTCGCTCAGCAGCGCCAGGCGCTCGCCGTTGTTCAGCGCTGCCGGCCCTACCTTCACGGCATGCCGCACCCGTTCGATGCGCAACCACTCGATCGGCTCGGCCTGGCCGTGCCGGGAGGTCGCCAGGGCGCAGGCCAGGGCGTTCTGCTGCGGATCGACCACGGCCCGGATGAAACCGTCGTTCAGCGCATGCCAACGGTTTTCATGGGTGTACTGGTCGGTGGACAGCAGCTCCTGGGGCGGCGCGTATTCCTCGGGAATCAGGAACAGGTTCTCGTCGCGGGACTTCAGGCCCAGGCCGACCCGGCTGGAAATCACCGACACCGGAATCGACAGCATCAGCGAACCGACGATCGGCACCAGCCACCAGAGGAAGCTCGGGTTCAGCCAGATCACCAGCAGCGCCCAGCAGAAGCCCAGCAGGGTCTGCGGACCATGGCGGCGCACCGCTTCGCTCCACGGCGTGGAGTCGTCGTCACGTTGCGGCGAGTTCCAGGTCGCGGCCCAGCCGAGGAACGCGGCCAGCACGAAACGGGTGTGGAAGATCATCCGCACCGGCGCCAGCAGCATGGAGAACAGCATCTCCAGGAGCATCGACAGGGTCACCTTGAACTTGCCGCCGAACTCTTTCGCGCCCTTGGCCCAGATCAGGATGATGCTCAGCAGCTTCGGCAGGAACAGCAGCACGATAGTGGTCGAGAACAGCGCGATCGCCTTGTCCGGATGCCATTGCGGCCACAGCGGATAAAGCTGGCGCGGCTCCAGGAAGTACTGCGGCTCCATCAGGGTGTTGACCGCCAGCAGGGCCGTCGACAGCACCAGGAAGAAAAACCACAGCGGCGCCGACAGGTAGGACATCACCCCGGTGAGGAACACCGCACGGTGCACCGGGTGCATGCCCTTGACCAGGAACAGGCGGAAGTTCATCAGGTTGCCGTGGCACCAGCGACGGTCGCGCTTGAGCTCGTCCAGCAGGTTCGGCGGCAGCTCTTCATAGCTGCCCGGCAGGTCGTAGGCGATCCACACGCCCCAGCCGGCACGCCGCATCAGTGCCGCTTCGACGAAGTCGTGGGACAGGATCGCCCCGGCGAACGCGCCTTTGCCGGGCAACGGCGCCAGGGCGCAGTGCTCGATGAACGGCTTCATGCGGATGATCGCGTTGTGGCCCCAGTAGTGGGACTCGCCCAGCTGCCAGAAGTGCAGGCCGGCGGTGAACAGCGGACCGTAGACCCGGGTGGCGAACTGCTGCATGCGCGCATACAGAGTGTCCATGCCCGAGGCTTTCGGCGCGGTCTGGATGATGCCCGCGTCCGGCGTGGCTTCCATCAGGCGCACCAGGCTGGTCAGGCATTCGCCGCTCATCACGCTGTCGGCGTCGAGTACGACCATGTACTTGTAGTCGCCACCCCAGCGCCGGCAGAAGTCGTCGAGGTTACCGCTCTTGCGCTTCACCCGACGGCGACGGCGGCGATAGAAGATCTTGCCGAAACCCTTGGTTTCGCGGCAGACGTCCAGCCAGGCCTGTTGCTCGGCCACGCAGATATCGGTGTCGTTACTGTCGCTGAGCACGAAGAAATCGAAACGGTCCAGGTCCCCGGTGGCCGCGACCGACTCGAAGGTCGCTCGCAGGCCGGCGAACACCCGCGGCACGTCTTCGTTGCAGATCGGCATCACCAGCGCGGTACGGGCATCCTGGGGGATCGGCTCGTTGCCGGCGCTTTTACCGGAAATGCGGTACTTGTCATGCCCGGTGAGCAGCTCGAGGAAACCCATCAGCGCGGTCCAGAAACCGGCCGAGACCCAGCAGAACAGGATGCCGAACAGAATCAGGATGCTGGTCTGCAAGGCGTACGGCAGGACCTGGGTCGCGGTCTGCATCAGCGGCTGATGCAGGACTTCTTCCAGGTCGACGAACGACCAGCCCTGGTACGGCATGATGCCTTTCATGTACCAGCCGGCGACGATGGTCTGGCCGAGCATCAGCAACAGCAGGATATAGCGACGGATCGAACCCACGGTGCGCCAGCGCGCCGCCGGCAACACCCGCTCATCCTTCTTCGGCGCCGGCGGGTTGGTGCGCCCGGTCAGACGCCGCCAGATACGCACCAGGACATTGGTGCGCCATGGCTCGGGAACCACCTTGGTCCGACGGATCGGCGGCGTGGCCTTGAGGCACACGCGACCGCTGGCGTCGATCGCCAGCATCTCGGCCTCTTCCAGTTCCTCGGCGGAATTGAGGGTCAGCCGGCGGCCCACCGAGGCCTGGGCGGCATCGGTGGGTGCGTCGAAGGTCGCGGACGACAGGCGTTCGTGCAGTTCGCTGAAGGACTTGCAGCCCGCGAGTTCCGCGCGCTGCTCATCGGTCATTGGCAGGTGCGCCAGGTACTCGGCAAGAGTCTCTGGCTGGGTTTGAGAGTTACTCATCGGCAGGCAACTGGTAGCTCCAGGTCTCGGTCAGGACTTGCTCGGTCGGGACAGATTCCGGTGTGGCTGGGGCCGCCTCGGCAGCAGGCTGCTTGGCGTCTTTATGGTTCTTGGCGTCCTTGGCCGGCTTGGCTTCAGCCTGCTTGGCATCCGCCTCTTTCTTCTCCTGCTGCTTGGCCGCGACCTTGTCGGCCTTGGCGATCGAGGAGCTGGAAGCCGGCACGGCCTTGGCCGGCTCGACAGGCGCGGCGTTCTTGACCAGGGCCGCACGCATCTCGGTGGCCTTGCTCGGGTCCTTGATCTTCATCCGCAGGGTCAGGCGCCAGCCCTTGGTTTCAGGGTTGTAACGCACGCTGTTTTCCACCAGCTCGGCGTTGTCGCCGACGCTGACCTGGCTGCGCACTTCGGTGTCTTCCGGCAAGGCCGCGAGGGACGGGCCCTGGAAGTCCACCAGGTAGGCCACGCTGCCGTCCGGCTGGCGGATCAGGTTGGATTGCTTGACGTCACCGGTGGAACGCAGGGTCTGCTCGACCCAGGAGCTGTCCGGCGAATGCAGGGACGCTTCGTCGATGGTCCAGTGCAGGCGATAGGCGAAATCGAACGGCTGGCCTGGCTCAGGCTGCTTTTCCGGGCTCCAGAAAGCCACGATGTTGTCGTTGGTTTCGTCCGCGGTCGGGATCTCTACCAGGTCGACGGTGCCTTTGCCCCAGTCGCCCTTCGGCTCGATCCAGGCGCTTGGGCGCTTGTCGTAGCGGTCGTCGAGGTCTTCGTAGTGGCTGAAGTCACGGCCACGCTGCAGCAGGCCGAAACCACGCGGGTTCTCCACCGAGAAGTTGCTCACGGCCAGGTGTTTCGGGTTGTTCAGCGGACGCCAGATCCACTCGCCATTGCCGGCATGGATCGACAGGCCGCTGGAGTCGTGCAGCTCGCGACGGTAGTTGAGGACCTTCGACGGCTGGTTGGCGCCGAACAGGAACATGCTGGTCAGCGGGGCGATGCCCAGCTTGCCGACCTTGTCACGCAGGAACATCTGGGCCTTGACGTCGACGATGGTGTCGCTGCCCGGACGCAGGGTCAGGCGATAGGCGCCAGTGGCGCGCGGCGAATCCAGCAGGGCGAAGATCACCAGGTGCTTGTCGGTCGGCTTGGGTTGCTGGATCCAGAACTCGGTGAAGCGCGGGAATTCCTCACCGGACGGCAGTGCGGTATCGATGGCCAGGCCACGGGCCGAAAGACCATAGACGTGCCCCTTGCCGACGACGCGGAAGTAGCTCGCGCCGAGCATGGTCATGATTTCGTCCTGCTTGTCCGCCTTGTTGATCGGGTACAACACGCGGAAACCGGCGTAGCCGAGCTGCTCGGTGGCCTTGGGATCGAACTTGAGGTCGCCGAAATCGAAACGACTCGCGTCGTATTTGATTTCTTCGACGGTGTTCGCCGTGATTTCGTTGATTTTCACCGGCGTGTCGAAATGCATGCCCTGGTGATAGAAGGACAGCTTGAATGGGGTCTTCTGCTTGGCCCATTCGGCCTTTTCGGTCAGGAAGCGGATTTTCTGATAGTCCGCGAATTTCATCTCGCGAAATTCGTTCGGCAGGTTACTGCGCGGGGCCTCGTACTTCTGCGCGGCCAGATCCTTCGCCTTGGCCGATACATCATCCAGATTGAATGCCCAGAGTTGGCCTGCGCTGAGCATGCACAGCAGTGCAGAGCCTGTCAGCAGTGCGTTTCGTAACCGTTTGGCAGACAATTTTGGTGCATTACAGGGACTAACAATCACGAGCAACCCTCGCCGAAAAACAGATCAAAAAACCAACGGCCAGCTATCTATGTGCCAGGTTGGCGAGCATTGTTCCGACTCCGATGGGGCTAAATGATTCCCCAAACGGTTCCGAACAAGTCTCTACATAAGTCAAAAACGGACCAACGAACGCTGATCCCCGTAGCGCGCGATTATCTAGTAGGCCGCGTTACAACGCATCAGGGGCGAACAAGTATTTATCGTGAAAAATGCCTGTTTCTGATCAGTTTCGACCGAAAAAGATGTTTCAAGCACTTTCACGTCTGTAACAGGAAGGTTACCGGGCCATCATTGACCAGATGGACCTGCATATCCGCCCCGAAGCGCCCTGATGCTACTTTGCCATGCAACTGTTGCGCCTTGCACAACAGATAGTCAAAAAGTTCTTCGCCGAGAGCCGGTGGCGCGGCCGTGGAAAAGCTCGGGCGCAAGCCGCTCTTGGTGTCCGCGGCCAGGGTGAATTGCGAAACCAGCAGCAAGCCACCTTCCACATCGGCCAGGGACAAATTCATCTTGCCCTCGGCATCACTGAACACCCGATAGTTAAGCAGCTTGTTGAGCAGTTTGTCGGCACTGGCCCGAGTATCCTCGGGCTCCACCGCGACCAGCACCAGCAACCCCTGATCCACCGCGCCGACGATTTCGCCCGCCACTTCGACCCGCGCGCCACGCACGCGCTGCAACAGGCCCTTCATGCTTCTTCGGGCGGCAGGTCGAGCAGGCGCCGGGCCATCTTGTTCGCGGCACGCACCAGGGCATCGGTGATCCCCGGCTCGGACGCGGCGTGGCCGGCGTCGCGGATCACCTGCAGCTCGCTGTTCGGCCAGGCCTGGTGCAGTTCCCAGGCGTTGTCCAGCGGACAGATCACGTCGTAGCGGCCATGCACGATCACGCCCGGCAAGTGGGCGATCTTGTCCATGTCGCGAATCAGCTGGTTCGGCTCGAGGAAGGCATGGTTGGTGAAGTAATGGCATTCGATCCGGGCGATCGACAGCGCGCGCTGCGGCTCGGAGAAACGATCGACCACCAGCGGGTTCGGCCGCAGGGTGGCGGTGCGCCCCTCCCAGATCGACCAGGCCTTGGCCGCGTGCATCTGGGCGATCTGGTCGTTGCCGACCAGGCGCTTGTGGAAGGCCGCGAGCAGATCGTCGCGCTCGTCCAGCGGGATAGGCGCCACGTAGTCCTGCCAGTAGTCGGGGAACAGGCGGCTGGCGCCGGCCTGGTAGAACCATTCGATTTCCTGCGGACGGCACAGAAAGATCCCCCGCAGAATCAGGCCATGGACCCGCTCGGGATGGGTTTGCGCGTACGCCAGGGCCAGGGTCGAGCCCCAGGAACCGCCGAACACCACCCATTTTTCGATGCCCAGGTGCAGGCGGATCCGCTCGAGGTCGGCGACCAGGTCCCAGGTGGTGTTGTTTTCCAGGCTGGCGTGCGGCGTGGAACGCCCGCAACCGCGCTGGTCGAAGGTAACGATGCGATACAGGTTCGGATCGAAATAGCGGCGACTCTGGGCATCGCACCCGGCTCCCGGACCGCCGTGGATGAACACCACCGGCAAGCCTTCCGGGGAACCGCTTTCGTCGACATACAGCACATGGGGTTCGTCGACGGCCAGATCGTGCCGGGCATAGGGTTTGATCTGCGGGTACAAAGTCTGCATTGCGCGCTCCGTATGGGGTTGAGGTCATCCCTGGGGGGACTTCAATTATTCTGCCGTCCGGCATCATAAACCCGAATTACGGAATGAGCATGTCCTTGGAAAAAATGCGGTTGTTCAGCGCCCCTCGGAAAGCCAGGCGCATCTGTAGCCGTTGCCGCAGGCGGCAGCGGCTACAGGTTTGCCCTCGGTTTCAGCGCCCGTAACGCTTCTGTCCCCAGGCCAGCAGCCCTTGCAGCAGTTGCTTGAGCACCGCCTGGGTCGGCGCCGCCAGGTCGTCGCGGTAGCGGAACGGCTCGAACTCTTCCATATAGGTGCTCTGCGCCAGCTCCAGTTGCACGGCATGGATGTTTTCGGCCGGATTGCCGTAATGCCGGGTGATATGGCCGCCTTTGAAACGACCGTTGAGCACATGGCTGTAGTTGTCGTGGCGGGCGCAGATCGCTTCCAGCTGGCTGGCCAGCTCGACATCGCAACTGGCGCCATTGAAGGTGCCCAGGTTGAAGTCCGGCAGCTTGCCTTCGAACAAATGCGGAATCAGCGAACGGATCGAGTGCGCATCGAACAGCAAGGCATAGCCGAACTCGGCCTTCAGCCGCGCCAGCTCCTGCTGCAGGGTGCGGTGATAAGGGGTCCAGACCTGCTCCAGGTAAGTGGCGCGCTCCTGCTTCGACGGCTCCAGCCCCTCGCGGAACAGCGGCACGCCGTCGAACAGCGTGGCCGGGTACAAGCCAGTGGTGGCGCCGACATATAAAGGCTTGTCGTCGGACGGACGATTGAGGTCGATGACAAAGCGCGAATACTCGGCTGCCAGGGTGCTGGCGCCCAGTTCCTCGGCGAAGGCATAGAGCTGCGGAATGTGCCAGTCGGTGTCCGGCAGGCTTTGCGCCTCGGGGATCAGCCCGGCCTCGACCGCCGGGGTCAGGCGCAGGCCGGCGTGGGGCATGCTGATCAGCAGCGGTACCCGGCCTTGTTTGAAGTTCAGAACCTTATCCACAAGCCTTCTCCTATAAGTCCACTTCAACGCCGTGGCGCACGACGCGTTTTTCCAGGTCGCCGCCCAGCCAGTAGGCCAGGTCGGCGGGGCGATCGATCTGCCAGGCGACGAAGTCCGCCACCTTACCGGCCTCCAGCGAACCGTGGGTCCGGTCCATACCCAGCGCGGTAGCCGCGTGCAGGGTCACCCCCGCCAGGGCCTCTTCCGGGGTCATGCGGAAACAGGTGCAGGCCATGTTCAGCATCAGGCGCAGGGACAACGCCGGCGAAGTGCCGGGGTTGAGGTCGCTGGCCACGGCGATCTTCACCCCGTGCTTGCGCAGGGCGTCCATCGGCGGCAACTGGGTTTCCCGCAGGAAATAGAACGCCCCCGGCAGCAGCACGGCGACGGTGCCGGCCTGGGCCATGGCGATGGCGTCTTCCTCGGTCATGAACTCCAGGTGGTCGGCCGACAACGCGTGATAACGCGCCGCCAGGCTGGAACCATGCAGTGACGACAGCTGCTCGGCGTGCAGCTTCACCGGCAGGCCGAGCTTCTGCGCGGCAACGAACACCCGCTCCACCTGCTCCGGCGAGAACGCCAGGTACTCGCAGAACGCATCCACCGCGTCCACCAGCCCCTCGGCGGCCAGGGCCGGGAGCATTTCGCTGCAGATGTGCTCGATATAGTCGTCCGCGCGCTCGGCGTACTCCGGCGGCAAGGCGTGGGCCGCCAGGCAGGTGCTGCGCACGCTGACCGGCAGCTCGGCGCCCAGGCGCCGGATCACCCGCAGGATCTTGCGTTCGCTGGCCAGGTCCAGGCCATAGCCGGACTTGATCTCGACACTGGTGACACCGTCGCGCAGTAGGCTCTTCAAGCGTTTCTGCGCGCTGGCGAACAGTTCATCCTCGCTCGCCGCCCGGGTGGCCCGGACGGTGCTGGCGATGCCGCCACCGGCCGCGGCGATCTCGGCGTAGCTCACCCCTTGCAGGCGTTGCTCGAACTCGCCGCTGCGGTTGCCGCCAAACACCGTATGGGTGTGACAGTCGATCAGGCCCGGGGTGACCCAGGCCCCCGCCAGGTCATGCAGCTCGGCGTAGTCGCCGGCCGGGACCTGATCGCGCGGGCCGATCCACTCTATGAGCGCTCCTGACGTCACGATGGCAGCATCCTCGATGATCGAGTAAGTACCTTGCGCCATGCTTGCGACATGGCAGTGTTGCCAGAGAGTTTTCATCCAGGGCCTCCGTGGTTATCGATGAGAAAAAGAAGGGTCGCGCTTGACCAGCGCCGCCTGCCCGGCAGCGGGCTTGACCCAGATCAGGTACGCCAGCACCAGCAGGGCGATCCAGACCACGCCGACGATCAGTGCCGCCTGGGTGTCCGGGAAGTAGCCCAGCACGCCGAAGATGAACAGCATGAAGGCAATCGCCGCCATCGGCGCATACGGCCAGAACGGCACCGGGAACTTCAGCTGCGCCACCTGCTCGGCGGTCATGGAACGACGCATGGCCACCTGGGTGAAGAGAATCATCAGCCAGACCCAGACCGTGGCGAAAGTAGCGATCGACGCGATCAGCAGGAAAACGTTCTCCGGAATCAGGTAGTTCAGCAATACCCCCAGCAACAGGGCGATGCTCATGACTACAACAGTCATCCACGGCACGCCGTAGCGCGACAGCTGGGCAAAGCCCTTGGGCGCCTGCCCTTGCTGGGCCAGGCCGTACATCATGCGGCCGGCGCCGAAGATGTCGCTGTTGATCGCCGACACCGCCGCCGAGATCACCACGATATTGAGGATGGTCGCCGCCGAGCCGATACCCAGGTTGGAGAAGATCTGCACGAACGGACTGCCCTGGGTACCGATCTGCTGCCACGGGAAGATGGCCATCAGGACGAACAGGGTCAGCACGTAGAACAGCAGGATCCGCAGCGGCACGGCGTTGATCGCCTTGGGCAGCACGCGATCCGGGTCCTTGGCTTCACCCGCGGTGACGCCAATGATTTCGATGCCGCCAAAAGCAAACATCACCACGGCAAAGGAGGCGATCAGGCCACCGACGCCGTTGGGCATGAAGCCGCCGTGTTCCCACAGGTTGCTGATGCCGGTCACCGCCGAAGCCGATGAACTGCCGATACCGAACAGCATGATGCCGAAACCGCCCAGAATCATGGCGACGATGGCGCCGACCTTGAGCAGCGACAGCCAGAACTCCATCTCGCCGAACACTTTGACGTTGCACAGGTTCAGCCCGCCGATCAGCGAGACGATACCGAGTACCCAGATCCAGCGCGGTACGTCCGGGTACCAGAACCCCATATAGATGCCGAAGGCCGTGACGTCGGCCAGGCCGACGATGACCATCTCGAAGGCATAGGTCCAACCGAGAATAAAACCGGCCATCGGTCCCAGATAGGTGCTGGCGTATTGACCGAACGAGCCGGACACCGGGTTGTGCACGGCCATCTCGCCCAGCGCGCGCATCACCATGAACACCGCGGCGCCACCGATCAGGTAGGCCAGGAGCACCGCGGGGCCGGCCATCTGGATGGCCGAGGCAGAACCATAAAACAGCCCGGTGCCGATCGCCGACCCCAGTGCCATGAAGCGAATATGTCGGGCGGATAGCCCGCGTTTCAATCCTTGAGCTTGCTGCTGCATTTCCCGCTCCTAATTATTGTTATCGGAGAAAACCCAAACCGTAACCGCTGCCGGGGTACGAGGCTGCGAAGCGGTCCGCAGGACCACCCTCACATCGCAGCCTCGTGCCCCGGCAGCGGCTACAGGCATGGGGTTACAGGCTCGGCAACAGCTTGGCCAGTACCAGGTCGTTCAGGCAACGGGATGCCAGCAACGCGCTCGCGGCCTCGATGTCCGGCGCGAAGAAGCGGTCCTTCTCGTAGTACGGCACTTTGCTGCGCAGGGTGCCACGGGCTTTTTCCAGCTTGGCCGAGGTCTTCAGGCCGTCACGCAGGTCCAGGCCCTGGCAGGCTGCCAGCCATTCCACGGCGAGGATGCCACGGGTGTTCCCGGCCATCTCCCACAGGCGCTTGCCAGCGGCAGGCGCCATGGACACGTGGTCTTCCTGGTTGGCCGAAGTCGGCAGGCTGTCCACCGAGTGCGGATGGGCCAGCGCCTTGTTTTCGCTGGCCAGGGCCGCAGCGGTCACCTGGGCGATCATGAAGCCGGAGTTGACCCCGCCATTGGCCACCAGGAACGGCGGCAGCTGGGACATGTGCTTGTCCATCATCAACGAAATGCGGCGCTCGCTCAGGGAGCCGATTTCGGCGATGGCCAGGGCAATGTTGTCGGCGGCCATGGCCACCGGCTCGGCGTGGAAGTTACCACCGGAGATCACGTCACCCTCGGCGGCGAACACCAGCGGGTTGTCGGACACAGCGTTGGCTTCGATCACCAGCACCTCGGCGGCCTGGCGGAACTGGGTCAGGCAGGCGCCCATGACTTGCGGCTGGCAACGCAGAGAGTACGGATCCTGCACCTTTTCGCAGTTCTCGTGCGACTTGGAGACTTCGCTGCTGTCGCCCAGCAGGTCGCGGTAGGCCGCGGCGGTGTCGATCTGACCTTTCTGGCCACGGGCGGTATGAATCCGTGCATCGAACGGCGAACGCGAGCCCAGCACGGCCTCGACGGTCAGGCCGCCGCAGGCCAGGGCGCCGGCGAACAGGTCTTCGCCTTCGAACAGGCCGCGCAGGGCAAAGGCGGTGGACACCTGGGTGCCGTTGAGCAGCGCCAGGCCTTCCTTCGCCGCCAGGGTCAGCGGCTTGAGGCCTGCCACGCTCAGCGCTTCGGTCGCGTTCAGCCACTGTCCCTTGTAACGGGCCTTGCCTTCGCCCAGCAGCACCAGGGACATATGGGCCAGCGGCGCGAGGTCGCCGGAAGCGCCAACCGAGCCCTTGAGCGGGATGTGCGGGTACACCTCGGCATTGATCAGGGCGATCAGCGCGTCGATCACCTGGCGGCGGATACCGGAGAAGCCGCGGCTCAGGCTGTTGACCTTGAGCACCATGATCAGGCGCACCAGATCGTCGCCGATCGGCTCGCCGACGCCGGCGGCATGGGACAGCACCAGGGAGCGCTGGAGGTTTTCCAGGTCTTCGCTGGCGATGCGGGTCGAGGCCAGCAGGCCGAAACCGGTGTTGATGCCATAGGCGGTGCGGTTTTCGGCAATGATTTGCTCAACGCAGGCGACGCTGGCGTCGATCTGCGCCGAGGCGCTGTTGTCGAGACTGAGCGTTACCGGCTGCTGGAAGACGGCCCGCAGTTGAGCCAGGGTCAGTTGGCCGGGAATCAGATTTAGTGCAGTCACATTTATGCTCCTTTTGAGAGTTTGTTGTTAACGACCAGTCGCTCCGGAAGTCTCCGTTATCCGTCGCCGCCCGCTTTTTGAGCGGGTGGCGCCTTGGCACGCTGGTTTTGTGGAAACCGTTGTCGTTGAAAAACCGTTCTTGCAGGGCGTTGCTCAATGCACGCCCGGTAACACCTCTTGCAGCAAGGCCGGGGCCTTGAGCAGCGCCGCGGCACGGGCGATGTCCGGTGCCAGCCAGCGGTCCTGGTCATAGGCCGGAATGTGCCGGCGCAGCAACTTCCAGGCGGCGTCGGTGCCGGCACCGAAACGCTGGTCCTTGAGGAATTCGAAGGCCTGGGCGGCCAGCAGGTACTCGATGGCGAGAATCTGGGTGCAGTTGTCCAGCGCACGGTGCAGCTTCAGCGCAGCATTGGTGCCCAGGCTCAGGTGATCTTCCTGCAGGCCCGAGGTGACGTAGTTGTCGAGCACCGCCGGCTGTGCCAGCTGGCGGTTTTCCGCGCACAACGAGGCGGCCACGTACTGCACGATCATCATCCCGGAGTTGACCCCCGGGTTACTCACCAGGAACGCCGGCAGACCACTGACGTGCGGGTTGATCAGACGGTCCAGGCGCCGCTCGGCGATCGAGCCGATCTCGGCCATGGCCATCGCCAGCAGGTCCGCCGCCAGGGCCACCGACTGACCGTGGGGGTTGGCCTGGGACATCACCCGGTACTGGTCCGGCGTACCCAGCAACATCGGGTTGTCGGTGACCGAGTTGAGCTCGGTTTCGATCTGCTGCGTCGCATGGGCCAGCTGATCGCGGGCCGCGCCATGAACCTGCGGGATGGAACGGATGCTCAGCGCGTCCTGGGTGCGGATCCCCTTGCTGGCAGCGATCACTTCGCTGCCGTCGAGCAGGCCGCGCAGGTTGCGCCCCACTTGCTGCATGCCCGGGTGCGGCTTGAGCGCGATGATCTCGGCATCGAACGCGGCGATCTGCCCGCGCTGGGCCTCGAAACTCATGGCGCCGATCACATCGGCCCACTGCACCAGGCGCGTGGCGTCGGCCAGGGCCAGGCAACCCAGCCCGGTCATGCACGGCGTGCCATTGACCAGGCACAGGCCGTCCTTGGCCCCCAGTTGCACCGGCTTCAGGCCTTCCGCCGCCAGCGCCTGCTCGGCCGGGACGACCTGCCCGCGATAGCTGACCTGGCCGACGCCCAGCAAGGCGATGCCGATATGCGCCATGTGGGTCAGGTAACCCACCGAACCCTGGGACGGCACTTGCGGGGTGATCCCGCGATTGAGCAAAGCCAGCAGCGCCTCGACCACTTGCCGATGGATGCCGGACTTGCCGTGGCTGTAATTGACCACCGCGGCGCAGAGAATCGCCCGGGTCTGCTCGTCGCGTAGCGGCGCGCCCACGCCACAGGCATGGCTGAGCAAGGTGTTGCGCGACAGTTGGCTGAGCTGTTCGTCCGCAAGGGAAACGTTGCACAGCGCACCCAGGCCGGTGTTGACGCCATAGGCGCGCTCGCCGCTGACGACGATGCGCTGGACGATGGCCTGGGCATTGTCGATGCGCGCCCAGGCCTGGGCCGACAGCTCCAGCTGCGCCCCCTGCCGCGCCACCGCGACCACATCCTGCCAACGCACCGGGGCGTCGGCGATAACGATTTTTCCAGCCAGCGACATATTCGACCTCATGGGTACGACTTGAACATTGATGCAGCCTTAGCGCCGCCTTCGCGGGCAAGCCTCGCTCCTACAGGAAGCCAGGCCCGCCCCACCCTTCAAACCACCGCCGCGCGCCGCTGCACGAAACGGTCGACGTACTCGTCCGCCGGCGAATGCAGGATCTCTTTCGGCGTGCCGACCTGGATCAGCCGGCCGTCCTTGAGGATCGCGATGCGGTTGCCTGCTGCAGGGCGTTGCCGGTCGGGCAGGTGTTGAGGAAGGCGTTCAGCGCTTCGTGGTACCACTGGAACAGGCGCTCTTGCGGGCTGGTTTCCAGGTACGGCACATGCAGTTCGATCACGTGTTTCTGGCCGATCCGGTCGAGACGGCCAATCCGCTGCTCCAGCAGGTCCGGGTCTGGAGGGCCCTGGTACTCGGGTTTACCGTGGCTTGAGGAGCGCGACACAGGGAGCGCGAGCAGGCTCAGGAGTGAACACAATGTCCAGCGTTA
>NZ_JBNNVU010000040.1:0-49349 GCF_050280705.1 Pseudomonas sp. NPDC089530
AGGCGGACGGTATCAAGCGCCTGGCGGAGATCGCCTGGCAGGTCAACGAGAAGACCGAGAACATCGGTGCCCGTCGCAACGAAGGCATCCTCAGCTCCGCGCTGAAAGTCGGCGAGGAGCTGCCGGGCACCCTGCACCCGTGCGAAGGCATGATCGGCCAGCACGTCGGCATCCAGAACCAGAACCGCGCGGCGGACAAATGGCTCGGCGAAGTGGTGCGCTGGACCTGGAAGGTCAAGCTCTACACCCACCTGGAAACCGACCTGTTGGGCGAGCTGCGCGACAACGCGGAAACCGAGGCGATCAACGTCTTCGCCCACAACCTCCACGACCTGCTGCTGGCCGCGCCGGCCGGCCCCCGCGCGACCCTGGGCCTCGACCCGGGCCTGCGCACCGGCTGCAAGGTGGCGGTGGTGGATGCCACCGGCAAGCTGCTGGACCACGCCACCGTCTACCCCCACGTGCCGCACAACAAGTGGGACCAGACCATCGCCACCCTGGCCGCCCTGTGCGCCAAGCACTCGGTGGACCTGATCGCCATCGGCAACGGCACCGCCAGCCGTGAAACCGACAAGCTGGCCGCCGAACTGATCAAGAAATACCCAGCCATGCGCATGACCAAGGTCATGGTCTCCGAAGCAGGTGCTTCGGTGTACTCGGCGTCGGAACTGGCGGCCAAGGAATTCCCCGACCTCGACGTGTCGATCCGTGGCGCGGTGTCCATCGCCCGCCGCCTGCAGGACCCACTGGCCGAGCTGGTGAAGATCGATCCGAAATCCATCGGCGTCGGCCAGTACCAGCACGATGTCTCGCAACTGAAGCTGGCCCGTGGCCTGGACGCGGTGGTCGAGGACTGCGTGAACGCCGTCGGCGTGGATGTGAACACCGCCTCGGTGGCCCTACTGGCGCGGATCTCCGGCCTCAACGCGACCCTGGCGCAGAACATCGTCAGCCACCGCGACGAACACGGCGCGTTCAAGACCCGCGCCGCGCTGAAGAAGGTCGCCCGTCTGGGTGAAAAAACCTTCGAACAGGCCGCCGGCTTCCTGCGGGTGATGAACGGCGACAACCCGCTGGACGCTTCGGCGGTGCACCCGGAAGCCTACCCGCTGGTGCAGCGCATCGCCGCCGACACCGACCGCGACATCCGCTCGCTGATCGGCGACAGCGGCTTCCTCAAACGCCTGGACCCGAAGAAGTTCACCGACGAAACCTTCGGCCTGCCGACCGTCACCGACATCCTCCAGGAACTGGACAAACCCGGCCGCGACCCGCGTCCCGAGTTCAAGACCGCCGAGTTCCAGGAAGGCGTCGAGGACCTCAAGGACCTGCAACTGGGGATGATCCTCGAAGGCGTGGTGACCAACGTCACCAACTTCGGCGCCTTCGTCGACATCGGCGTGCATCAGGACGGTCTGGTGCACATCTCGGCGCTGTCGGAGAAGTTCATCAAGGACCCGCGTGAAGCGGTGAAGGCCGGCGACGTGGTCAAGGTCAAGGTCATGGAAGTCGACATTCCGCGCAAACGCGTGGGCCTGTCGATGCGCATGAGCGACACCCCGGGCGAGAAGATCGACGGCGCCCGTGGCTCCCGTCCGGGTTCGGCCCCGCGCCAGTCCCAGGGCAACGCGCCACGCAAGGAAACCACTACCGCGGCCCCGACCAACAACGCCATGGCCTCGCTGTTCGCCAACGCCAAGCAGTTGAAGAAGCGCTGATGGAGATCCCGGCCGGCTTGACCGAAAGCGCGTTCAGCCAATTGCTCGGCTGCCGCCTGCAGCGCCTGGAAGTCGGTGAAGCCGACGTCGCCCTGACGCTGACGCCGCCGCTGCGCAATCGCGGCCAGAAGCTGCACGGCGGGGCGATCTTCAGCCTGGTCGACATTGCCATGGGGCTGGCCTGTTCCAGCTCCCACGGCTTCGACCAGCAGAGCGCGACCATCGAGTGCAAGATCAACTACATCCGCGCCGTCGCCGAAGGCGACGTGGTCTGCCACGCCCGGGTGATCCACCCGGGCCGCCGCACCCTGGTGGTCGAGGCCGATGTGATGCAAGGCGACAAACTGGTCGCCAAGGCACAAGGCACGTTCGCGGTCCTCTGAGGGGCCGTCCGGTGACAGCCGCGACGCCAGCTCGTCCGCCAGCGACGCGGCCCGCCTTGGAACAGCGACAAACCTAGCTCCCCGTCATCGATTTGAGTTAATTTCGGCGCTGCGAAAGCGGCGCCGGGGTTTTCCGCCTGCGCCGGAACCAGATTCAGGGATGAAGCGTGGTGCTTGCAAAACGGGCCGGGCCGGCCCAACGACCAGGCGAAAACGCCAGTTTCAACTTCACCCTTGTAGACCGTCCTGCCCACCCCCATATTGGGGCGACTGACGCGTGAAGGAATCCAACTTGAGCGAACTTCTCAACCGCCGCCTGGCTCTGCTCGGCGAGCGCGCCAACCTCTCCCTGCTCGAGCAGTGCCTGCACGGTATCGAGCGCGAATGCCTGCGCGTGACCGGCGAAGCGCGCCTGGCTCAGACCCCGCACCCGGAAGCACTGGGTTCCGCGCTGACCAACGAACAGATCACCACCGATTACTCCGAGTCGCTGCTGGAGTTCATCACGCCGGCCCTGTCCGATCCGGCGGATACCCTGGCCAGCCTCGACAGGATTCACCGTTTCGCCTACAGCAAGCTCGGCAACGAGTACCTGTGGAGTCCATCGATGCCGTGCCCGTTGCCGGCCGAGGAAGACATCCCGATCGCCTATTACGGCACCTCCAACATCGGCCAGCTCAAGTATGTGTACCGCAAGGGCCTGGCCCTGCGTTACGGCAAGACCATGCAGTGCATCGCCGGGATCCACTACAACTTCTCCCTGCCGGAACAGCTCTGGCCGCTGCTCAAGCAGGCCGAAGGCGCCACCGCCAGCGACCGCGACTATCAATCGTCGGCGTACATCGCGCTGATCCGTAACTTCCGCCGCTACAGCTGGCTGCTGATGTACCTGTTCGGCGCCTCGCCGGCGCTGGACGCGGGCTTTTTGCGCGGCCGCCCGCACCAGCTGGAACAGTTCGACGCCGAGACCCTGTACCTGCCGTACGCCACCAGCCTGCGCATGAGCGACCTGGGCTACCAGAGCAACGCCCAGGCCGGCCTGACCCCGTGCTACAACGACCTGAACAGCTACACCGACAGCCTGCGCAAGGCCGTCGCCACGCCGTACGCGCCTTATGTGGAGATCGGCACCCACCAGGACGGCGAGTGGGTCCAGCTCAACACCAACATCCTGCAGATCGAAAACGAGTACTACTCCAACATCCGCCCGAAACGCGTGACCTACACCGGCGAGCGGCCGATCCAGGCGCTGATGGCCCGCGGCATCCAGTACGTCGAAGTCCGCTGCCTGGACATCAACCCGTTCCTGCCGATGGGCATCGACGTGCAGGAAGCCCGCTTCCTCGACGCCTTCCTGCTGTATTGCGCGCTCAACGAGAGCCCACTGTTGGAGAACAACGAGTGCGGCAACGCCACCGCGAACTTCCTCAAGGTGGTCAAGGAAGGCCGGCGCCCGGGCCTGCATCTGCAACGCCAGGGGCAGCCGGTGGAACTCAAGGAATGGGCTGGCGAACTGCTGGAAAAGATCGCGCCGCTGGCAGCCCTGCTCGACCGCAGCCACGGCGGCGACGCCCACGGCAAGGCGCTGGAGGCCCAGCTGGCCAAGGTCAAGGACCCGTCCCTGACCCCTTCGGCCCAGGTCCTGGCCGCCATGCAGGAACGCAAGGAAAGCTTCAGCCAGTTCTCCCTGCGCCAGAGCCTGGCGCACGCCGAGTTCTTCCGCAGCGAGCCCCTGGACAAGGAAGAGCAGGCGCGCTTCGAAGAGGCGGCGCGCAGCTCCCTGCAGCAGCAAGCCGAGCTGGAACAGAACGAAGTCGGCGATTTCGACGTGTTCGTCGGTTCGTATCAGGCAAGCATCCTGGCGATCAGCAATTAAGCCAGGCGCCTGCGGCGCCTATCGCGGGCAAGCCTCGCTCCTACAGAATCATGCGGTCCCTGTAGGAGCGAGGCTTGCCCGCGATGGAGCGCAAAGCGCTCCCCTCCCCGCTTTAGAACATTCCCCTTTTAAGCTAATTCTAAAAAGTTATTTATTTTAGAATTCTTAGATCATTTAGTCTCCTCCCACGCCCACTTTTGGCCGCCTGTCTAGGAGCCTCACCCATGAAACTGCACTTCCCCCTGCGCCTCCTGGCGGCCGCGTCCCTGGCCACCGCGAGCCTCTTCGCCCAGGCGGCCGACGTCACCGTCGCCTACCAGACCACCGTCGATCCGGCGAAAGTCGCCCAGGCCGACGGCACCTACGAAAAAGCCACCCAGGCCACGATCGACTGGCGCAAGTTCGATAACGGCGCCGACATCATCGCCGCCATCGCTTCGGGCGACGTGCAGATCGGCTACCTGGGGTCCAGCCCGCTGACGGCCGCGATCACCCGCAAGGTGCCGGTGGAAACCTTCCTCATCGCCACCCAGATCGGCGCCGCCGAGGCCCTGGTGGCCCGCGACGGCTCCGGGATCAAGACGCCCCAGGATCTGGTGGGCAAGAAAGTCGCCGTGCCGTTCGTTTCCACCGGCCACTACAGCCTGCTGGCCGCGCTCAAGCACTGGAACATCGACCCGGCGAAAGTCCAGGTGCTCAACCTCGCGCCGCCGGCGATCATCGCCGCCTGGAAGCGCGGCGACATCGACGCCACCTACGTCTGGGACCCGGCGCTGGGCGTGGCCAAGGAAAACGGCAAGGTGCTGATCACCTCCGGCGAACTGGCCCAGTTCGGCGCACCGACCTTCGACGCCTGGATCGTGCGCAAGGACTTCGCCGAGAAGCATCCACAGATCGTCAGCGCCTTCGCCAAGGTGACCCTGGATGCCTACGCCGCTTACCGCAAGGACCCACAAGCCTGGCTGGCCGACCAGAGCAACGTCGACAAGCTGGTGAAACTCTCCGGCGCCAAGGCCAGCGATATCCCGCTGCTGTTGCAGGGCAACGTCTACCCGCTGGCCGCCGACCAGGTCATCAGCCTCGGCGCGCCGACCACCAAGGCCATTACCGACACCGCGGTGTTCCTCAAGGAACAGGGCAAGGTCGAGGCGGTGCTGCCGGATTACGCACCGTATGTCAGCGCCAAGTACATCGCCCGCTAAGGCCTGTCGCAGAGATCGCCGGGCACGGGCCCGGCCTTCTTCGTACAGCGCCTTGTCTCGCTGAAGGTTGCATCTGAAACGCAAAGGAGAGCGCCGTCATGGCCTTGCTACAACTGGAGCGCATCAGCGCACAGTACCCCGGCGCCGCCGAACCGGTGCTGGCGGAAATTTCCCTGACTCTCGGGCCCCGGCAACTGCTGGTCGCCCTCGGCCCGTCCGGCAGCGGCAAGACCTCGCTGCTGAACCTGATCGCCGGTTTCGTCGAGCCCAGCGCCGGGCGCATCACCCTGGACGGGGTACCGGTCGCCGGGCCGAGCGCCGAACGCGGCGTGGTGTTCCAGGACGATGCCCTGCTGCCCTGGCAGGACGTCCTGGCCAATGTCGGCTTCGGCCTCGAACTGGCCGGCATCCCCCGCGACCAGCGTGAGGCCCGCGCCCGGGAAATGCTGGCCCTGGTGGACCTGGCCGGCTTCGACCAGCGGCGCATCTGGCAGCTTTCCGGCGGCCAACGCCAGCGTGTAGGCCTGGCCCGCGCCCTGGCCGCCGACCCGCGCCTGCTGTTGATGGACGAACCCTTCGGCGCCCTCGATGCCTTCACCCGGGAACAGATGCAGGAGCTGTTGCTGCAAGTCTGGCAACGCACCGCCAAACCAGTGTTCCTGATTACCCACGACATCGAGGAAGCGGTGTTCCTGGCCACCGACCTGATCCTGCTGGCGCCCAATCCGGGGCAGATTGTCGAGCGCCTGAACCTGGACTTCGGCCAGCGTTATGCCGCCGGCGAATCGGCCCGGGCGATCAAGTCCGACCCACGCTTCATCGAAACCCGCGAACACGTGCTGGCCCGGGTGTTCTCCCAACGCAGTGCCGCTGTGCGGCAGGAGCACGCATGAGCAGCTACGACCTTCCGGCCACCACGGCCAAACCCGTCCCTCGGCCTACAGCGGTACTGGCGCGCCGCAACCTGAGCACCCGCTGGATCAGCGTCCTGACCCTGGTCGCCCTGCTCGCCCTGTGGTGGGCAGTGACGGCCAGCGGCCTGATCGAACCGCTGTTCCTGCCGTCGCCCGCCGCGGTGCTGCAAAAGGGTTGGCTGCTGGTCACCAGCGGCTATATGGATTCCACCCTGTGGCAGCACCTGGGCGCGAGCCTGGGTCGTATCGGCCTGGCCCTGGGCTTTGCCGTGCTGACGGCAATCCCGGTGGGCATCGCCATCGGCCACAACCGCATCGCCCGTGGCGTGCTGGACCCGCTGATCGAGTTCTACCGGCCGATTCCGCCCCTGGCCTACCTGCCGCTGATCGTCATCTGGTGCGGCATCGGCGAGCTGTCCAAGGTGCTGCTGATCTACCTGGCGATCTTCGCCCCGATCGCCATCGCCACCGCCACCGGCGTGCGCACCGTGGACCCGACCAAGCTGCGCGCCGCACAGTCTCTGGGCGCGACCCGGGCCCAGCTGATTCGCCATGTGATCTTGCCCAGCGCCCTGCCGGACATCCTCACCGGCGTGCGCATCGGCCTCGGGGTGGGCTGGTCGACCCTCGTCGCCGCCGAACTGATCGCCGCCACCAGCGGCCTGGGGTTCATGGTGCAGTCCGCCGCGCAGTTCCTGGTCACCGATGTGGTGGTGCTGGGGATCCTGGTCATCGCCCTGATCGCCTTCGCCCTGGAAATGGGCCTGCGCGCCCTGCAGCGCAAGCTGGTGCCCTGGCATGGCCAGGTCCATTAAACCCACCCCGCAACCCTGTAGCCCTGTAGCCGCTGCCGAGCCCCGGCAAGGCTGCGATCGAGCGCAAAGCGCTCGCAAAACCACGCAACTCGGTATTTCAGATGCACCGCGTTGCGCCTGCTTCGCAGGCGATCGCAGCCTCGCTGGAGCTCGGCAGCGGCTACACAGCGGTTACAGACCACCGACATTTCGGCAGAGCATTCGAGAACGACCATGAGCCTGACCATCACCCCTTTAAGCTCCGCCCTCGGCGCCCAGATCAGCGGCGTCGACCTCAGCCAGCCACTGAACATCGAACAACGCGATGCCATCGAGCAGGCGCTGCTGCAACATCAGGTGCTGTTCTTCCGCGACCAGCCGATCGACCCGCAGCAGCAGGCGCGCTTCGCAGCGAACTTTGGCGACCTGCATATCCACCCGATTTACCCCAATGTGCCGGAACAACCGGAAGTACTGATCCTCGACACCGCGCAAACCGACGTGCGCGACAACGCCATCTGGCACACCGACGTGACCTTCCTGCCGACCCCGGCCCTGGGCGCGGTGCTCAGCGCCAAGCGGTTGCCGGCCTACGGCGGCGACACCCTGTGGGCCAGCGGCATCGCGGCCTTCGATGCGCTCTCGGAGCCAATGCAGAACCTGCTGCAAGGCCTGACCGCGACCCACGACTTCATCAAGTCCTTCCCGCTGGAGCGCTTCGGCAGCACCCCCGAGGACCTGGCGCGCTGGGAAGAGACCAAGCGGAAAAACCCGCCGCTGTCGCACCCGGTGATTCGCACCCACCCAGTCAGCGGGCGCAAGGCGCTGTTCGTCAACGAAGGCTTCACCACCAGGATCAACGAGCTGTCGGACAGCGAAAGCGAGGTGATCCTCAAACTGCTGTTCGCCCACGCCACCCGCCCGGAGTTCACCATCCGCTGGCGCTGGCAGGCCAACGACGTGGCCTTCTGGGACAACCGCGTGACCCAGCATTACGCCGTCGACGACTACCGCCCGCAGCGCCGGGTGATGCACCGCGCGACCATTCTCGGGGACGTGCCGTTCTTCCGCTAAGCGAGGAACGCCAGCGAGTTCAGGACAGCCGGGGACCGGCTGGCGCTGGCCATGTTCGAGGAAGACTTCATCGACCGGATCCTGCCCTTCGGCACCCAGGCGGCGCTGTACTACGCCCACCTGATCGCGAACCGCGAAAGCTCGGGCCAGCCGATCGGCCTGGTGGACGCGCAAATCGCGGCGATCTGCCGGGTCCACGACGCCGCGATTGCGACGCGCAATACCAAGGACTTCACCAATACCGGGCTGATCGTCATCAACCCCTGGTTGCCACTCGAGCAGTGAGCCCGGCCCGACGCAGATTGCCTGCCGGAGCATGCTTGCGATAGCGGTATGCCTGACACCCCGCACCGCCGCGATCGCCGGCAAGCCTGGCTCCTACAGAAGCCGCGAGCAGGCTCCATTCAGCGATTGAAGGCTTCTCCCACAGCTTGATCGCACCCTCCCGGGCGAAACGATCGATCTCCGCCACCTCTTCCACACCGAACGCCAGGTTCTGCAAGGCGGCGACGCTCTCGACGACCTGCTCCAGCCGGCCGGCACCGATCAGGGCCCGGCCGAGGGCGATATTCGCATCGGACAGGTGCGAGGCCAGCAGCCCCCCGGACGCTTGACTCACGCATACGTGATACGCCCGACGTGGCCCATAGGTTCGTCACGCTCGAAATCTGTGCGTTGGCCACATGCTCGGAAATCATCAGATTTCCAGCCGATTCGAGAGGTCATTCGGTAAAATACAATTACGTACCACATAGCACAGTACGTAATCGTCTCTAGATGCGATGGCAATTTGCCAAAAATGCGCGCTTGCGACGCTCCAGGGCCGGCCGTGGAGCCAAAGGGTAAAACCGGCCAAAACCCGCCATTTTGCTAGTCTCCGAAACCGTCGCAGATGCCAGGCTGCCAGTCAGTAACAGGCATTGAGCTTCGTCATCTCAGCGAGCCAGGCCCGTTATCGGTACGCAAAAAAAGTCTAGTTCAGTATCCGCAGTACGTACGGATACCGTCAGGCGACAACGGAATGACCGGTAGCCTCAAAAAGGTAACGAGTTCGAGTGACAGGGTGAGGCGGTGCAGGTTTTGGAAAACCTGGAGGGAGGGGGGTATTGCCAGTGAAGGATCAAGGGCAGCGACTGAACCAAGGGTGAACGCGAGAGCGCGTAAAACGCGCCATCGCAGCTCTTCGAACCGGATCCCCTACGCCGACAACTCGCGCAGCGCCGCAGCGGCGAGAAAGCCCGAGCGCGAGCGGTAGCGCTGGTCGCGCTTCACGGTCTGGTCGATCCGCTCCAGCAATTGTTCCGGCAACGTCGCGTTGAAACGCACCGCCTTGCCGAAGTACGGCGTGATATCGAAATCGACCACGCCCCACACGCCACCGGCGTAATCGGGGTTATCGATATGCGCGTCGATCTCCTGCACCTGGGGCAGCGGCTCGCCATCGGCCACCAGGCCTTCGTAATGCAGCGACAGGGCCTCCTTCACATTCTCGAAGGCTTGCGCCGCAGTCTGGCCGGCGGAAAAACAGCCCGGCACATCGGGGACGACCACGCCATATCCGGAGTCGGCATCCTTGTGCAGCACAACCGGGAATTTCATCTCGTTGACCTCTTCGTTCACGACCGGCCTCATTTCAGGCCCGCCTGTTTCAAGATGCAGTGGATCGTGCCCCGGGGCAGATCCGCCTCCGGGTGAGGAACAGTGACCCGCCCCGGCTTGTACTGATGTTTGTATTGGTGGTGACTGCCCTTGACCGCGATCAGATACCACCCGTCCTCCTCGATCATCCTGATCAGTTCCCGACTGCGCATTGCCCTGTCCTTTCGATACGTCCCGAAAAGCCACGATACCCAGCCGGAGGCGAACAATACACACTATACACATCTTGCTAATCAATTCAGAGAACGGCGATGACCGGCGCCGCCCTCAGGCCGCCCTGGCAAAAACCTCGGCCAGCCAGTCGACGAACACTCGCACCCGTGGCGACATGTGGCGGTTTTGCGGGTACAGCACCGAAACCGGCATGGGCGGTGGCGGCGTCTCGGTGAGGATTTCCTGGATCAACCCTTGGGAAATCTGCCTGGCCAAGTGATAACGCGGGCACTGGATGATACCCAGGCCGGCCTCGGCCGAAGCACAGTAGATTTGTGCGCCGAACACCGATAACGCGCCCTCGATGGCCACTTCCCGCAGTTCTCCATCGACCATGAACTCGAACGGAAACAACCTGGCCGTGGTACGCGAGACGTAGTTCACCGCCCGGTGCCGCGACAGGTCGTCGAGGCTCTTCGGCTCGCCGTATCGGCGCAGGTACGCCGGGCTGGCGCAAGTGATCTGCGGCAGGCTGGCCACGCGCCGGCCGATCAGCGTCGAGTCCCCCAGGGTGCCGGCGCGCAGCACACAGTCCACCCCTTCGGCGATCAGGTCGACAAAGCGGTCCGCCTCACTCAGCGACAGCTCGATCTCCGGGTAGCGCGCCATGAACTCGGGCAAGGCCGGAATCACGAAGTGCCTGGCCAGGGCGCCATGCAGATCGACCCGCAATCGCCCTTTCGGCGCCACCGTGCGAAAGGCCAGCTCGGCTTCCTCCAACTCCGCCAGCAATTGCACACAGCGCTGGTAATAGGCCTCGCCGTCGAGGGTCGGACGCACGCGGCGGGTGCTGCGCTCCAGCAGGCGGGTCCCGAGCCAGGCTTCGAACTGGTTGAGGGTATGAGTCAGGGTGGCGCGCGGCAGGTTCAGGTCGGCGGCGGCCAGGGTGAAGCTACTGCGTTCGTAGATCCGCACGAACGCCTTCATCGCTTTGACTTGATCCACGACGAGCTCCTATGAGGCTTGGGATTGTTGGCGATTATTGAACAGTCAAGCCAACTCTGGCGCATTTATCGGCCTGGATAAACCTGTGAATCTGCGCCCACACCACCGCCAGCCACCCATTTCCCAGCAGGTAATTCGCCATGACCGAACAGACATCGAAAGTAGCCATAGTGACCGGCGCCTCCCGCGGCATCGGCGCCGTCATCGCCAGGCAACTGGCCCGCGACGGTTTCGCTGTCGCCATCAACTACGCCAGCAGCGCCACCGAAGCTTCGGCGCTGGTGGTGGAGCTGCGCCAAGCCGGGCACCGGGCCATAGCGGTCAAGGCCGACGTGGCCAACGCCGATGACGTGCGCCGACTGTTCGACGAGACCGAAACCCAACTGGGCCAGGTCGATGTGCTGATCAATAACGCCGGGATCCTCAAGGTCCTGCCACTGGCGCAACACAGCGACGAGCTGTTCGAGCAGACCTTTGCCATCAATACCCGCGGCACCTTCAACACCTTGCGCGAAGCCGCCACCCGCCTGAACGCCGGTGGCCGCATCGTCAACTTCTCCAGCACCACCGTGGCCCTGAACCTGCCGGGCTACGCGGTGTACATCGCCAGCAAGGCGGCGGTGGAGTCCCTGACCCAGGTGTTCGCCAAGGAGCTGCGCGGGCGTGACATCACGGTCAACGCCGTGGCCCCGGGCCCGGTGGCCACCGAGCTGTTCCTGCACGGCAAGAGCGAAGAGCAGATCCAGAACTTCGCCAAAATGCCGCCCCTGGAACGCCTCGGCCAGCCGGAGGACATCGCCGGCGTCGTCGCCTTCCTGGTCAGCCCGGCAGCGGCCTGGGTCAACGGCCAGATCCTGCGCGCCAATGGCGGCCTGGCCTGAGTTCCCCATGACGGGCGCCGAACTCCGAAGATCGATTTACCGGCAGGACATGGCGCCCTCGACCACACTTCTGCTCAGCAGGCTGGAAAGAACATCGCGGGCTGGCCCGCGACAGCTCCATCGACGCCAACCCCGAATCCGGCCCGCGAGGACGTCATCATGCATACCGCGATCATCACCAGCTTCGGCCTGGTCCTCCTGGGGCTGATGCTGTTCATCGGCGAAAAGATCGGCCTGGGCCGCCAGACCGTGGTCTACAGCTTCGTCGCACTCTGGCTGGCGCTGACGGTCATCAACGGTGCGGTGGGAATGGTCCACGCCGGCCAGTCCCTGAGCACGGAGCTGGCGGTGGGCAGCGTGGTGTTCGGCGTGCCGGTAGCGGCGCTGGTGCTGTTCACAGTGATGAGCCAGGCCTGAGGCCCTGATCGCGGGCAAACCTCGCTCCTACAGAGAATTGCATACCCCTGTAGGAGCGAGGCTTGCCCGCGATGACGGTGGCACTGACACCACCGCCCTTTCCGTCGATCAACGCACCAGGTGCAAGAACTGCATATGCCGTTCGTACTGGTCGAGGATGTCGTTGCTGATCTGCTCCTTGGTGTAGCCCATCAGGTCGTAATCCTGGCTACCCTCGGCCAGGTGCACCTCGGCCCGATAGTAACGCCGGTTGCGCATCTCCTTGGGCCCCATGCCGCCGCGGGCGAAGGACGGGGTGAAGTAGCCGCGCATCTGCACCTGATAGACAAACGGATGCTGATCGCCATGGACGATTTCCAGGCTGACGCTGTCGTTGGCCGGGTCCGGCTGGGCGATCACGTTCAGGCCCTTCTCGACGAACCCCGCGGTCACCTCCTCGATGGCCGGGCGCACGGTCTGGTCGAGGAAGCGGTACACCTCGTCACGCGACGGGAAATGCACCGCCTGGCTCAGGCGCTGGCGCCAGCCGCCCTTGCCGCGCCGCGAGGACGAGGCCACCGGCGCCAGCGAGTGCAGTTGGGCGATCTGCTTCTGCGACTCGAGGTAGAAGGCCTTGTGCAGCCCCCACATCATCAGCAGCAGGATCAGTGAGAACGGCAGCGAGGTCAGCACCACCGCCGACTTCAACGAATCGATGTTGCCGGCGAACAGCAGCGCGCTGGTGACCAGCGCGGTCATCGCGCCCCAGAACACCCGCAGCCATTTCGGGCCGTCTTCGTCGGCATTGGCGCCACGGGCCGACAGGGTCGAGAGCACCACAGTGCCGGAGTCCGCCGAGGTGACGAAGAACACGAAGCTGATGAACACCGTCACGGCGATGACGGTCTTGCTCCAGGGATAGGTTTCCAGCAGCAGGTAGAGGGTCATCGATGGGTCTTCCAGCGCCGACAGGCCCAGCGCGCTCATGCCGTGGTTGAGCACCTGCTCGATGGCGCTGTTACCGAAGATCGACATCCAGGCCAGGGTGAAGCCCAGGGGAATCAGCAGCACGCCGAAGACGAATTCGCGGATGGTCCGGCCACGGGAAATCCGTGCGATGAACAGGCCCACGAACGGCGACCATGCAATCCACCAGGCCCAATAGAAGACGGTCCAGCCGCCCATCCAGTCGCTGGGTTCGTCATAGGCGTAGAGATCGAAACTCTTGGTCGGCAAGGCGCCGAGATAGTCGCCGAGGTTCTGGATCAGGGTGTTGAGCAGGTGCTGGGTGGGCCCGGCGAACAGCACGAACAGCAGCAGCGCGCAGGCCAGCAGCATGTTGATGTCGGACATCACCCGAACGCCCTTGTCGACGCCGGACACCGCGACGACGATCGCCGCGCCCATCATCAGGCTGATCAGGCCCACCTGGACCCACTGGGTGTGGGCGATGCCGAACAGGTAGTCGAGGCCGGAGTTGAGGTGCAGCACGCCAAAGCCCATGTCGGCGCCGAGGCCGAACACCGTGGCGATGATGCCGAAGCCGTCCACCGCATAGCCGATGGGGCCATTGATGCGCTTGCCGATCAGCGGGTACAGCGCCGAGCGCAGGGCCAGCGGCAGGTTGTGGCGGTAGGCGAAGTACGCCAGGGCCATGCCGACGAAGGCGAATACGCCCCAGCCGTGCAGGCCCCAGTGCAGGAAGAGGATCTGCATGGCCTGGCGCGCCGCGTCCGCGGTGCCGGCGTCGCCCTGGGGCGGTTGCAGCATGTGGGTCAGGGGTTCGGACACGCAGAAGAAGAACAGCGTGATGCTGATCCCGGCGGCGAACAGCATGCCGGCCCAGGACAGGTAACTGAATTCGGGCTCGTCATGGTCGGCGCCGAGCTTGATCTTGCCGTAGCCGGACAAGGCTGTGACCACCACGAACACCAGGTACAGGGTCATGGCCAGCATGTAGTACCAGCCGACCGTGTTGGCCGCCCAGTTCTGTGCGGCCAGCAACCAGGCGCCGGCTTGTTCCGGCAGGGCGATCACCACCAGGCCGAAGGTCAGGATAAAGCTCGCGGCGAAGTAGAACACCGGCGGATTCATGCGGATCGGGCCGCTGATTGGGACAGGCGATGCACTCATGAAAGGCGCACCTCGAGGGGGTAAAACGCGGCTGAAAAGATCGGACTCAGCAAAGGCAAGCCTCCTGTTGTGAGCGGGCAGCGAACTGCCGGTTTAACTTGAACGAGCGTTCAAGTTAAACATGAATGGATGCGCGAGGACCAATCGCCGGGCCCGACGGTTGCCTGATTTCGCACGTTTTAGGAAAGGTCTGATATGTGGCGGAGGGAATCGTTCAGCAGAAAAAAAGCGCAGTGCCATCAAGCGAAAAGCATCGCGGGCAAGCCCCGCACCTACAGGTCGCACGTACCCGTAGGAGCGAGGCTTGCCCGCGAAAAATTGAACAGGTGCAGAGAATTCCTACTTTTGCGACCCATCGTCATGCTGCAGGTTGGCCTGGGTCAGGTTGCTCCCCTCCGGCACACTACGGGTCAGCCAAACGTTACCGCCGATGGTCGAACCCTTGCCGATGGTGATGCGCCCGAGGATGGTCGCGCCGGCGTAGATCACCACATCGTCCTCGACGATCGGGTGGCGCGGCTGGCCCTTCTGCAACTGGCCGTCCTCGTCCGCCGGGAAACGCTTGGCGCCCAGGGTCACCGCCTGGTAGATGCGCACGCGCTCGCCGATGATCGCGGTCTCGCCGATCACCACGCCGGTGCCGTGGTCGATGAAGAAGCTGCGGCCGATCTGCGCCCCCGGGTGAATGTCGATGCCGGTGGCCGAGTGGGCGATTTCCGCGCTGATCCGCGCCAGCAGCGGCAGGCCGGCGCGATACAGGTGGTGGGCCAGGCGATGGTGAATCACCGCCAGGATGCCCGGGTAGCACAGCAGCACTTCATCGACACTGCGCGCCGCCGGGTCGCCGTGGTAGGCGGCCAGCACGTCGGTGTCGAGCAGTACCCGCAGGCCCGGCAGGGCCAGGGCGAAATCCTGGATGATGCGGATGGCCCGGGCGTTGACGTCTTCGTTCGCCTCGCCGCTCTGGCGCGCGGCGTAACGCAGCTCCAGGCGGGTCTGGGCGAGCAGCGCATTGAGGGCCGCGTCCAGGGTATGGCCGACGTAGAAGTCCTCGCTTTCCTCGCGCAGGTCCACCGGCCCCAGGCGCATCGGAAACAGCGCGCCGCACAGCGCCTCGAGAATCTCGGCCATGGCCGCCCGCGACGGCAGTTCCCGACCGCCCTGCTCACCGCTGACCCGACCGTTGCGGCTGCGCCACTGGTCGCGGGCCCCACGCAGTTGACTGACGATGGTCTGCAATTGCCAATGGCTGGAACGCTCGCTCACGATAGAACTCCTTATTCTGGCTGACGGCCGGATGGTTTGGCCGCGTAACCGACGCAACTTTACGGTATGCGCCCCAGGCCAAATTAAGAACTAATTGTGCTGAGTTAAGCACCATTTTGCATAAGCGATTGGCGGTTGCCCCGGTAAATATCGCTGCCTATAGTCCCTGACACCTCTGACAACCCGTGCGGCCTCATGATCAAACAACAGCTCGACCGTTTTAACCGTCTCGACCTGCTGGGCGGCGCCACCGCCCTGGAAAAACTCGAACGCCTGTCCGCCTGGCTGGGCCGCGATGTCTACGTCAAACGCGACGACACCACGCCGCTGGCCATGGGCGGCAACAAGCTGCGCAAACTCGAATACCTGGCCGCCGATGCCCTGGCCCAGGGCGCGGACACTCTGATTACCGCCGGCGCCATCCAGTCCAACCACGTGCGCCAGACCGCGGCCCTCGCCGCCAAGCTGGGCCTGGGTTGCGTCGCCCTGCTGGAAAACCCCATCGGCACCGACGACAGCAATTACCTGGGCAACGGCAACCGCCTGCTGCTCGACCTGTTCGACGCCAAGGTCGAGTTGGTGGACAACCTGGACAACGCCGACGAGCAACTCCAGGCCCTGGCCGAACGCTTGCGCAGCAACGGCAAGCAACCGTACCTGGTGCCGATTGGCGGCTCCAATGCCTTGGGCGCGCTGGGTTACGTGCGGGCCGGCCTGGAACTGGCGCAGCAGATCGAAGACACCGGGCTCGACTTCGCCGCGGTGGTGCTGGCCTCGGGCAGCGCCGGCACCCACAGCGGCCTGGCCCTGGCCTTGAGCGAAGTGCTGCCGCAATTGCCGGTGATCGGTGTCACCGTCTCGCGCACCGACGAAGCCCAGCGGCCGAAAGTCCAGGGCCTGGCCGAGCGTACCGCCGAACTGCTCGGGGTGGCGCTGCCGGACAGCTTCAAGGTGGAACTGTGGGACGAGTATTTCGCCCCCCGTTATGGCGAGCCGAATGCCGGCACCCTGGCCGCGGTGAAGCTACTGGCGAGCCAGGAAGGCTTGCTGCTGGACCCGGTCTACACCGGCAAGGCCATGGCCGGCCTGCTCGACGGTATCGGCCGCCAGCGCTTCGACGACGGCCCGATCCTGTTCCTGCACACCGGCGGCGCACCGGCGTTGTTCGCCTATGCCGGGGCGTTCGCCTGAACGACACCTGACCTGTAGCCGCTGGCGCAGCCTGCGATCGACCCGAAGAGGCGCTAGATCCTGGAAGCGCTGGAGGTCCTGCGGGCTCGGCAGCGGCTACAAAAAGCACAATTCGCATATTTACAAATAGAATATCAATGTGAATTTATATTATTTTTGAATCTATAAGCAGCCACTTATAGTCGCGCCGCAGGCGAATTTGCCGGAAGACGCATACGCTGCATTTAGGGCAGGATAGGGCGCTGTTCCAGCTCACCGATTGACCTGCATCTCCCACTCGCATCTTCATAAGAAAACACAGGGGCTTGTCATGATTTTTTCCGCACTACGTCGAAATATCCTCATTGGCTCGCTGGGTCTGGCGCTCGGTGCCGGGTTGCTGGGGCAAGCGGTTGCCGGTGAGCAACTGCAGAAGATCAAGGACGCCGGCACCCTCAACGTCGGCCTGGAAGGCACTTATCCACCGTTCAGCTACGTCGACGAAAACGGCAAGCTGGCCGGCTTCGAAGTGGAGTTCTCCGAAGCCCTGGCGCAGAAGCTGGGCGTGAAGGTCAAACTGCAGCCGACCAAGTGGGACGGCATCCTCGCCGCCCTGGAGTCCAAGCGCCTGGACGCGGTGATCAACCAGGTGACCATCTCGGACGAGCGCAAGAAAAAATATGACTTCTCCACCCCCTACACCGTTTCCGGCATCCAGGCCCTGACCCAGAAGAAGGACGAAGGCAAGTTCAAGAACGCCGCCGACCTGGCCGGGCACAAGGTCGGTGTGGGCCTGGGCACCAACTACGAACAATGGCTCAAGGACAACGTGCCCAAGGCCATCATCAAGACCTACGACGACGATCCGACCAAGTACCAGGACCTGCGCGTAGGCCGTATCGACGCAATCCTGGTGGACCGCCTGGCCGCCTTCGAGTTGATCAAGAAAACCAACGACACCCTGGTGGTTTCCGGCGAGCCCTTCTCCCGTCAGGAAGCCGGTGTGGCCCTGCGCAAAGGCGAACCCGAACTGCTGGCCGCGGTGAACAAGGCGATCGAGGAACTGCGCGCCGACGGCACGCTGAAAAAGCTCTCGGAAAAGTACTTCAACGCTGACGTCACCCAATAATGGAAGCGGGTTTTCAATTCGAACTGTATTTCCCGCAGTTGAGCCAGCAAATCGCCGAAACGACACAGCTGTTGCTGAACTCCGCGCCCTTCCTGCTCAAGGGCGCGTATTTCACGGTCATTCTCAGCCTCGGCGGGATGTTCTTCGGATTGGCGCTGGGCTTCGGCCTGGCGCTGATGCGCCTGTCGCGCTTCAAGCTGCTGAGCTGGATCGCTCGCGTCTACGTGTCGTTCTTTCGCGGCACGCCGCTCCTGGTGCAACTGTTCGTGATCTACTACGGCCTGCCGCAGCTGGGACTCGAGCTGGACCCGCTGCCGGCGGCGCTGATCGGCTTCTCGTTGAACATGGCGGCCTATGCCTGCGAGATCCTGCGCGCGGCCATCGGCTCCATCGAGCGCGGGCAGTGGGAAGCGGCGGCCAGCATCGGCATGACCCGGGGGCAGACCCTGCGCCGGGCGATCCTGCCGCAAGCCATGCGCACTGCGTTGCCGCCCCTGGGCAACAGCTTTATCTCGCTGGTCAAGGACACGGCCCTGGCCGCCACCATCCAGGTCCCGGAACTGTTCCGCCAGGCGCAGCTGATCACCGCCCGGACCTTCGAAGTCTTCACCATGTATCTTGCCGCCGCGCTGATCTACTGGGTTCTGGCCAGCGTGCTCGCGCACCTGCAGAACCGACTGGAAGAGCGGGTCAATCGGCACGACCAGGAGTCCTGAACCCATGATTGTGGTTGAGAAACTGACAAAGCAGTTCAAGGGTCAGACCGTCCTCAATGGCATCGACCTGACGGTGGCGGAAGGCGAAGTGGTCGCCATCATCGGCCCCAGCGGCTCGGGCAAGACCACCTTTCTGCGCTGCCTGAATTTTCTCGAAGAGCCTACCAGCGGCCGGATCAAGGTCGGCGCCATCGAAATCGATGGCAGCCGCCCGCTGACCCAGCAACAGGGCCTGGTGCGGCAACTGCGCCAGCAGGTGGGCTTCGTATTCCAGAACTTCAACCTGTTCCCCCATCGCACCGCCCTGGAAAACGTCATCGAAGGCCCGCTGGTGGTGAAGAAGACGCCCCGCGAGCAGGCCGTGGCCCTGGGCCGCAGGCTGCTGGCCAAGGTCGGCCTGGCGGGCAAGGAGGACGCTTACCCGCGGCGCCTGTCTGGCGGCCAGCAACAGCGGGTGGCGATTGCCCGGGCGCTGGCGATGGAGCCGGAAGTGATCCTGTTCGACGAACCGACCTCGGCCCTCGACCCCGAACTGGTGGGCGAAGTGCTGGCGACCATCCGCGGCCTGGCCGAAGAGAAACGCACCATGGTCATCGTCACCCACGAAATGGGCTTCGCCCGCGACGTGGCCAACCGGGTGATCTTTTTCGACAAAGGCGTGATCGTCGAACAGGGCGACGCCAAGGCGCTGTTCGCCAACCCCAGGGAAGAACGCACCCGGCAGTTCCTCAGCAAATTCCTCACCGCGGGCCATCCCCCAGCCTGATCCCACCACCGCCCTCCGCCCGGCCACCGCATGCAGCGGTTTTACGACGGCTGCGCCGCCGATCGCGGGCTGCGCCAGCGGCTACAGGCACCGCATAAACCCTGTAGCCGCTGCCGAGCAACGCGAGGCCGCGATAAGGCCCGCTGGGCCTTCCAGCGCTTTCCCAGGCACACCAAAACCCGCGCCAACGACTCCAGACCTATCCCCCGTTACTCCTCGCCAGCCCCTGCCTGACGTATACGTAAACCTCTTCTATGCATATTCCTAGAAGTTAGTTTATTTAATTTTTATACACGCATAGGGTATATGCACCGGACCACCGGACATTCTTGAACCCGATTTCGCCGCCCTTATGCGGCAATCCAAAGATGTGAGGTAGGTATGGTCCGGAACACAATCACCCCAGTGCAGATCGCCAGGGCATTGCGTGCAGCCAAGGAGTGGCGCTGATGTCCAGTCTGGTCGACGCACCTGTCCAGAACGAGCTGGACGTTCCCCCCCTGTTGTTGCCCGCGCAGGTCCTGCGTAACGACGCGCAAGCCCTGCAAGCCGCCCATGAACTGGCCGCCGTGGCCCGCCAACAGGCGGCCAGACGCGACCAGCAGCGCAAGCTGCCCTGGGCGGAAATCGAACACTTCACCCGCAGCGGCCTGGGCAGTATCGCCATCCCCCGCGAATACGGCGGCCCGCAGGTGTCCTTCGTGACCCTGGCCGAAGTCTTCGCCATCGTGTCCGCGGCCGACCCGGCCCTGGGGCAGATCCCGCAGAACCAGTTCGGCATTCTCCACCTGATCCTGGGCTGCGCCACCGAGCGCCAGAAAAAGCAGCTGTTCCAGAGCGTGCTGGAAGGCTGGCGCATCGGTAACGCCGGCCCGGAACGCGGCACCAGGAACACCCTGGAACTCAAGGCGCGGATTACCGCCGACGGCGACGGCTACCGGCTCAACGGCCAGAAGTTCTATTCCACCGGCGCGCTGTTCGCCCACTGGGTAGCGGTCAAGGCGCTGAACGACGACGGCAGGCAGGTGCTGGCTTTCGTCCGCCGCGGCACCCCGGGGCTGCGCATCATCGACGACTGGTCGGGCTTCGGCCAGCGCACCACCGCCAGCGGCACCATCGTGCTCAATGACGTGCGGGTCGATGCCGACCTGGTGCTGGACAACTGGCGCATCAACGAGTCGCCGAACATCCAGGGCGCGGTGTCACAGCTGATCCAGGCGGCCATCGACGCCGGCATCGCCCGCGCCGCCATCGACGACGCCATCAGCTTCGTCCGCGAGCGCTCGCGGCCGTGGATCGACGCCAACGTCGAACGGGCCAGCGACGACCTGTATGTGATCGCCGACATCGGCAAGCTGAAAATCGAGTTGCACGCCGCCGAAGCCCTGCTGCGCAAGGCCGGCCAGGTGCTGGACCAGGTCAACGCGGCGCCGATCAGCGCCGAGTCCGCCGCCCGCGCCTCGATCGCCGTGGCCGAGGCCAAGGTGCTGACCACCGAGATCTCGCTGCTGGCCAGCGAAAAGCTCTTCGAACTGGCCGGCAGCCGCGCCACCCTCGCCGAGTTCAACCTCGACCGGCACTGGCGCAACGCCCGGGTCCACACCCTGCACGATCCGGTGCGCTGGAAATACCACGCCGTCGGCTCCTACCAGCTGAACGGCACCCTGCCGGCCCGCCATTCCTGGATTTAAGCGACCAGAACACTTTTGACCAGAACTCTGGAGAAACACATGCCCCTTTCTCAACACGTCGCGGTCATAACCAGCGATGAGCAAGCCCTGATCGTCGCCAGCGACCTGGCCGAGGATTTCAAGCGCGACAGCGCCCTGCGCGACCGCGAACGCCGCCTGCCCCACCCCGAACTCGACGCCTTCTCCCGCTCCGGCCTGTGGGGCATCAGCGTGCCCAAAGAATACGGTGGCGCCGGTGTGTCCAACGTCACCCTGGCCAAGGTCATCGCCCTGATCGCCCAGGCCGACGCGTCCCTCGGGCAGATCCCGCAGAACCATTTCTACGCCCTCGAAGTGCTGCGGGTGAACGGCAGCGCGGAACAGAAAAAACGCCTGTACGCCGAGGTCCTGGCCGGCCAGCGCTTCGGCAATGCCCTGGCCGAACTGGGCACCAAGACCGCCCACGACCGCATCACCCGACTGACCCGCGACACCGGCGAGGGCCAGGCCGGCTATCGCATCAACGGCCGCAAGTTCTACTCCACCGGCGCCCTCTACGCCCAACGCATCCCCACCCTGGTAGTGGATGAAAACGGTGTGCAGCAACTGGCCTTCGTCCCGGCGGACAGCCAGGGCCTGAAGGTGATCGACGACTGGAGCGGTTTCGGCCAACGCACCACCGGCAGCGGCTCGGTGGTGTTCGAGGAGGTGTTCGTCGCCGCCGAGGACGTGATTCCCTTCCAGAGCGCCTTCGAACGCCCGACCACCGTCGGCCCGCTGGCGCAGATTCTCCATGCCGCCATCGACACCGGCATCGCCCGCGCCGCCTTCGAGGATGCCCTGCACTTCGTGCGCACCAAGACCCGCCCGTGGATCGACGCGGGCAACGACAAAGCCACCGAAGACCCGCTGACCCTCAAGAGCTTCGGCCACCTGAGCATCCGCCTGCACGCCACCGAGGCGCTGCTGGAACGCTCGGGGGAGTTCCTCGACGCCGCCCAGGCCGAGCCCAATGCCGACACCGTGGCCGCCGCCTCCATCGCCGTGGCCGAGGCCCGGGCCATCAGCACCGAAATCTCCCTGGCCGCCGGCAGCACCCTGTTCGAGCTGGCCGGCAGCCAGGCGACCCTGGCCGAACACGGCCTGGACCGCCACTGGCGCAACGCCCGGGTACACACCCTGCACGACCCGGTGCGCTGGAAGTACCACGCGGTGGGCAACTACTACCTCAACGAGACGAACCCGCCGCTGCGGGGGACCATCTGATGAGCGCGCCGGAAACCGCCAAGAAGAAGATCCTGCTCAATGCCTTCAACATGAACTGCATCGGGCATATCAACCATGGCCTGTGGACTCACCCGCGGGACAACTCGACCCAGTACAAGACCCTCGAATACTGGACCGAGCTGGCGCAGCTGCTGGAGCGTGGGCTGTTCGACGGGCTGTTCATCGCCGACATCGTCGGGGTCTACGACGTCTACCAGAACTCGCTGGACGTAACGCTCAAGGAGTCGATCCAGCTGCCGGTCAACGACCCGCTGCTGCTGGTATCGGCCATGGCCGCGGTGACGCAAAACCTTGGCTTCGGCCTCACCGCCAACCTCACCTACGAGCCGCCGTACCTGTTCGCCCGGCGCATGTCGACGCTGGACCACCTGAGCCGCGGCCGGGTCGGCTGGAACATCGTCACCGGCTACCTCGACAGCGCCGCCAAGGCCATGGGCCTGAACGAACAGCCCGAGCATGACCGGCGTTACGACCAGGCCGACGAATACCTGGAAGTGCTCTACAAGCTCTGGGAAGGCAGTTGGGAAAACGACGCGGTGATCGACGACCGCGAACAGCGGATCTACGCCCGACCGGAGAAGGTGCACAAGGTCCGGCACCAGGGCGAGTTCTATCAGGTCGAGGGCTATCACCTGTGCGAACCCTCGCCGCAGCGTACGCCGGTGCTGTTCCAGGCCGGCAGTTCGGAGCGCGGCCTGGAGTTCGCCGGGCGCCACGCCGAATGCGTGTTCATCAGCGGCCAGAACAAGGCCGCGACCCGGGCCCAGGTGGACAAGGTCCGCGCCAGCGCCGTGGCGGCCGGGCGCAATCCCGAGGACATCAAGGTGTTCATGGGGCTCAACGTGATAGTCGCCGCGACCGAGGAACTGGCCTGGAACAAACACGCCGAGTACCGCAGCCACGCCAGCGCCGAGGCCGGGGTGGCGCATTTCTCGGCCTCCACCGCCATCGACTTTTCCCAGTATGCAATCGACGAACCGATCCAGTACGTGAAGAGCAACGCCATCCAGTCGGCCACCAAGAACCTGCAGAACAACGACTGGACCCGGCGCAAGCTGCTCGACCAGCACGCCCTGGGCGGCCGCTACATCACTGTGGTCGGTTCGCCGCAGCAGGTGGCCGACGAGCTGGAGTCCTGGATCGCCGAAACCGGCCTCGACGGCTTCAACCTGACCCGCATCGTCACCCCGGAAAGTTATGTCGATTTCATCGACCTGGTGATCCCCGAGCTGCAACGCCGCGGCTCGTACAAGACCGCCTACGACAGCGGCACCTTGCGCGAAAAGCTGTTCCGGCAGGACGCGCAATTGCCTGAGCAACACACTGGAGCGCTCTACCGCCCTTAACGGCATCGCGGGCAAGTCGGATCGCCGTCCGCTCGCTCCTACAGGTTGCGCATTTTCTGTAGGAGCGAGGTTTGCCCGCGATAAGGCCGCAACGAACACCCCAAAACTCACTGCACTGACTGGAACCCAAAACCATGAAAACCAAGCTTCTCAGCCACCCAGTCAAAGCACTGGCCCTCGCCCTCGGGCTGTTCAGCGGCGCGGCCTTCGCCGCCGACGCACCGCTGAAGGTCGGCACCACCGCCGCCTTCGCCATCCCCCTGGAGGCCGCCGTCGCGGAGGCCGACAAACAGGGGCTGAAAGTCGAGCTGGTGGAGTTCACCGACTGGATCGCGCCGAACGTCAGCCTGGCCGCCGGCGATATCGACGTGAACTACTTCCAGCACATCCCGTTCCTGGAAAACGCCAAGGCCGCCGCCGGTTTCGACCTGGTGCCGTTCGCCCCGGGGATCATCAACAACGTCGGCCTGTACTCGAAGCAGTACAAAAGCTTCGACGAGCTGCCCATCGGTGCCAGCGTGGCCATCGCCAACGACCCGATCAACAGCGGCCGCGGCTTGCAGCTGCTGGCCAAGGCCGGGCTGATCACGCTCAAGCCGGGCGTGGGTTACAAGGCCACCGAAGAAGACATCGTCGCCAACCCGAAAAAGCTGAAGATCCTCCAAGTGGAAGCCGTGCAACTGGTGCGCGCCTACGACGATGCCGACCTGGTACAGGGCTACCCGGCCTATATCCGCCTGGCCAAGACCTTCGACGCCGGCTCGGCGCTGCTGTTCGACGGCCTGGACCACAAGGAATACGTGATCCAGTTCGTGATCCAGCCCAAGAGCAAGACCGACCCGCGGCTGATCAAGTTCGTCGACATCTACCAGCATTCGCCGGCCGTGCGCGCCGCCCTGGACAAAGCCCATGGCAAGCTCTACCAAGCCGGCTGGGAAGGTTGAGATGAGCGTCGCCTATCTGCATAAACAGCCGCCCGAGCAGCCGCAGGACGCGCAACACACCGAGCTGCATCCGGAACTGAACCGGGCCCATGTGCGCTTCATCGGCCTGACCAAGACCTACCAGGGCCAGCAAGGGCCGGTGCAGGCCCTGCACGGCATCGACCTGGCGATCCAGCGCGGCGAAGTGTTCGGCATCATCGGCCGCAGCGGCGCCGGCAAGTCGTCGCTGATCCGCACCATCAACCGCCTGGAGCAGCCCTCGGGCGGCCGGGTGCTGATCGACCAGGTGGACATCGGCGACTTCGACGAAGAGCGCCTGGTGGAGCTGCGCCGGCGCATCGGCATGATCTTCCAGCACTTCAACCTGATGTCGGCCAAGACCGTATGGCAGAACGTCGAGCTGCCGCTGAAGGTGGCCGGGGTGCCCAAGGAGCAGCGCGAGTGCAAGGTGCGTGAGCTGCTGGAACTGGTGGGCCTGAAGGACAAGCACAAGGCCTACCCGGCGCAGCTGTCGGGCGGGCAGAAACAGCGGGTGGGCATCGCCCGCGCGCTGGTGCACGACCCGGCGATCCTGCTGTGCGACGAGGCCACCTCGGCCCTCGACCCGGAGACCACCCAGTCGATCCTCGGCCTGCTCAAGGAGATCAACCGACGCCTGGGCCTGACCATCGTCCTGATCACCCACGAGATGGCGGTGATCCGCGATATCTGCGACCGGGTGGTGGTGCTGGAGCACGGGCATATCGTCGAGCAGGGGCCGGTCTGGGAAGTGTTCGGCAACCCGCGGCACGAGGTCAGCAAGACCCTGCTGGCGCCCCTGCAGCACGACGTGCCGCAGGAGCTGCAAAGCCGTCTGCAGGCCCAGCCGCAGTCCTCGGACGCGGCGCTGGTATTGCGGGTGCGCTTCACCGGCAAAACCCATGACGAGCCGGACCTGGCGGCGTTGTTCGGCACCCTGGGCGGGCGCGTGCGCCTGCTGCACGGCGGCGTGGAACGGATCCAGGGCCATGCCCTGGGGCAATTGCTGCTGGCGGTGAGCGGCTCGTCCCTGGGTGCCGAGGAACAACGCCTGCGGGCGCAGCACTTTTTGCAGAAACAGTGGACCCAACAGGTGGAGGTGCTCGGTTATGTGGTTTGATCGCTTGCTCCAGGGCGTTATCGATACCTTGCTGATGGTCGGCGTGTCGTCGCTGATCGCCTTGCTCGCGGGCATTCCGCTGGCGGTGATCCTGGTCACCAGCGGCAAGGGCGGGATCTACGAGGCGCCCCGGTTGAACGCGGTGCTGGGGGCCTTCGTCAACCTGTTCCGCTCGATTCCGTTCCTGATCCTGATGGTGGCGCTGATCCCCTTCACCCGGCTGATCGTCGGCACCACCTACGGCGTCTGGGCGGCGGTGGTGCCGCTGACCATCGCTGCCACACCGTTCTTCGCCCGGATCGCCGAAGTCAGCCTGCGCGAGGTCGACCACGGCCTGATCGAAGCCGCCCAGGCCATGGGCTGCCGGCGCTGGCACATCGTCTGGCACGTGCTGCTGCCGGAGGCGCTGCCGGGGATAGTCGGCGGGTTCACCATCACCCTGGTGACCATGATCAACTCCTCGGCCATGGCCGGGGCCATCGGCGCCGGAGGTTTGGGGGACATCGCCTATCGCTACGGCTACCAGCGTTTCGACAGCCAGATCATGCTCACGGTGATCGCCCTGCTGGTGCTCCTGGTGGTGGCCATCCAGCTCGGCGGCGACCGCCTGGCGCGGGTGCTCAACAAACGCTGAGCAGCACCGCCTGGTACTGACGAACATCCTGTAGCCGCTGCCGAGCCTTGGCGAGGCTGCGATAAGGTCCGAAGGACCTTCCCGCGATCTCAAGAGGCGTCCGCTTCGTCGGAATGCCGCCCAGACCGTTCGCAGCCTGCGGCAGCGGCTACAGCGGGCCAGTGTGACGGGCATGGAGTATATTCGCCCCACGCCCCTCACCTGCGCAGCCCACCATGAAACTCGCCCCCACCGACCTCGACCAGATCACCGCCACCACCCTGGGTCACTACAACCAGGTCGCCGAAGACTTCCGCGAAGGCACCCGCGACCACGATGTCAGCCAGAACATCGACGCGCTGTTGCGGCATATCCAGGGCTGCGCGCCCTTCACCCTGCTGGATTTCGGCTGCGGCCCCGGCCGCGACCTGCAGGCCTTCACCCGCCTCGGCCATCTCGCCATCGGCCTCGACGGCTCCGAGCGTTTCGCCCAGATGGCCCGGGACGACAGCGGTTGCGAGGTCTGGCAGCAGGACTTTCTCAAGCTCGAGCTGCCGGCCGAGCGCTTCGACGGCATCTTCGCCAACGCCGTGCTGTTCCATATTCCCGGGCAGGAGCTGCCGCGGGTGCTGCGCCAGTTGCACGCGGCGCTGAAACCCGGCGGCGTTCTGTTCAGCTCCAACCCCCGCGGCGACAACCAGGAAGGCTGGAACGGCGCGCGTTACGGCGCCTATCACGACCTGACGGCGTGGCAGCAGCTGCTGACGGCAGCAGGTTTCGTCGAGCTGGAGCATTACTACCGCCCGGCCGGATTGCCCCGCGAACAACAACCCTGGCTGGCCAGCGTGTGGCGTAAGGCGTAACGCGCTAATCCAGCCGATACACCACAGCCTGCTCGCCGGGTACGAAAGCCGTAATACTGCGTTCAGGAAAATTCGCCACCAACCGCGTCCCATCGGCAAAGGTAGTCTGCTGCACCTGCCGGTCCGCCGTCAGCCAACGAAAATCAGTCATCGCCTGGGTCGCCAGTCGCTGGTGTAGCGGGCGGAAAAACCCGTCCTGACGCGCGATCATCGGCAAGCGCTGTTTCAAGGTAGCGGCGCTCACGTGATACAGCGGCGGCACGTTGTAGAGCAGTTGCGCCAGCTCGTTCTCACCCCGTACGTTGCTCAGTTTCAGACTGTCGAACAACCAGTGATGGGTGGTGATGACCGAGCCGTGGAACACCGCCTGGTACAGCGGCAGACGCATCGCCGGATCAAAGTAGAGAGTGCGAAACGGCTCTTTCAAGGGCACGGATTTGAAGAACACCGCCGGTTGTTCCGGTGGGTACCAGGCGCCCACGTAGTAGGGCGATTGTTTGTCCCTGGTCATCTCCCGATCACCCCAGCCCAGCACCGGCGTCTGCATGCCGTGGGCGAACAGGATGCCTTGGGCAGTGACCGCGTTACCGTCCTCGGAACCCGCCGGCAGCTTGAGGGCGGTATTGATCCAGCGGGCAGCGTCGATATTGCCTCCGGCGTTCTGCGCCTGGGTCATGCTGGCGCCGTCGCGGTAGCTGTCGAACAGCATGCTGGTGGCATAGGCATCGAGGAACCAGGCATTGAAACCCGACTTGGCCTGCACAGCCTTGATTCGCGCCTCCAGCAGTGGTCGTACGCAGCGTGGGTCGGTGTAATGGCCGGACTGCTGGAAGCCGGTCTTGAGCTGGCCACCCTTCAAGACAATCGCGCACTCGCGGTAGGCATTGCCGCCCAGGTGCGCGGTGGTCCAGTCCGGGTTTTCCGTGGTGGACAACGCTGTTTCATAAGAGTCATACGGCGCCATCAAGTAACCGGCGTCAACCCCGGCCTTCACCGCCTCGGGATGCCATAACCCACCTTCCCAACCCTCTCCCAGGGCCAGCAACAGGCGCTTGAGACCGGCGCCTTGCAGCGCGTTGGTGACAGACAATGTGTTGCCCCACCTTTCGGGCGTCGCGGTCAGTACACCGGAAAAGGCCACCGCCAGCTCACGGCGCAACACGCCATAACCTTCAGCGAGCAGGGGCATATCCGGCTCATCGGTGGCTTGCCAGTTTTGCCGCACTTTCTTGTTGATCGCGGCGTTCAGGCCCCGCAGCAGAACAGCCTGTTGATACGGTTGGCTGACCTGCCGAAGCTGCGCCGCCTCTTTGTCCAGCAGGCCGTTCAGCTCCGCAGCCAGGCCTTTGCCGCTGCGCAGCAACTCGAGCAGCTTCGGCCAGTCACGCACGTCGGCGGGAGCCAGCAAATCGTTGCCCCAGAGGTAAATATGGCTGGCGCCCAGCAGTTTTTCGGCCTCCGGGGTTTGGCGCAACTTGTCCGCCAGTGGTTCATAGCGGCCCTGATCCACCAGCCACTGGCGATAACGCTTGGCACCAGCCAGCGGATCGCTTGTGCCCAGGTGCAACAGCAAGGTCATCGGCGCCGTGGGGTCCAGGCTGGTGAACTCATGGGTGGCGAGCAACGCCAGCCCCTGGCTGTCGGCCTGCCAGTGCAGACGATTGTTGTAGGGATTGGTCATCAGCCAGTTGAGGCTGAACCCGCCGTGATCGACGCCCCACAGCGGCAGGCTCAGGTCCTGGGTGGTGTTGACGTCGCCCTGCTCCCGCAGGAAGTCCTGCCACACGAGGTTGCCAGCCGGCACGTAGCGCCCCTCGGCGAGGGGCCAGATCAGGCCTTTGCCCATGGCGCTGGCAGGTTGCCGAACAAAGGACAGCTCGCCGGCCTCACGGGCGGTGATGGTCAGGGCGAGATCCCGTTGATCGAGGGTGGCGCTCAGACGATAGGCGCCATCGTCCCATTGCCAGCTGGCCTGGCTGGCGGTTTGAGAGAGCTGGTCGACCTTATGAGCCGCGACGCCACTGGAGGCCTGCACCCAATCTTTATCGGCGGGTGCGATCTTTATCGCCAGGTTGGCCGGGTCGAGTTCAACGCGCCAGAGAGCGTTTTCAAGCACGGTTCCGGCAAGGGTCATGGGCGACCACAAAAGGGTGCAGATCAGCAGGGTGCGGAGCATGGCACAGGCCTTGGCAGTTGAAGTCAGGCCCGGAGATTAAAACAGTTGATCCGCAGAAAGGTCTTGGAATTGTTTCCAGAAACATTCCCACATCCCTGTGGGAATGTCCTAGCGGTGCCTGTCAGGCCCGGTCTTTCCTCGGTTCCTTGATCTTGTACCAGGCCACGTACAGTGCCGGCAGGAACAACAGCGTCAGCAGGGTGGCGACGACAATGCCGCCGATCATGGCGTAGGCCATCGGGCCCCAGAATACTTCCCGAGCGATGGGGATCATGCCCAGGCTGGCCGCGGCGGCGGTCAGCAGGATCGGCCGGCGCCGGTGCTCGGTGGCCTGCACCACCGCGTCCCAGGGCGACAGGCCGCTGCGCTCGAACTCGTCGATCTGGGTCACCAGGATCACCGAGTTGCGGATGATGATGCCGATCAGCGCGAGAATCCCGAGGATCGCCACAAAGCCCATGGGCGTGCCCGTCGGCACCAGGGCCAGGACCACCCCGATCAGTCCCAGCGGCGCCACGCTGGCCACCAGGAACAGCTTCTGCACGCTGTGCAGCTGGATCATCAGGAAGGTCGCCATGAGGAACAGCATCAGCGGCACCACCTTGGCGATCGGCCCCTGGGCCTTGCCGCTCTCCTCCACCGTACCGCCGGTGGCCACCGAATAGCCAACCGGAAGGCCGGCGGCAAACTTGTCGATATCAGGCTTGAGCAACCGGACCAGGTCGGTGGGCTGGATTGCGTCGCGCACCGAGGCCTTGATGGTGATGGTCGGCTTGCGGTCACGCCGCCACACCAGCGGCTGCTCCAGCTCGTAACGCACGGTGGCGAAGGCCAGCAGCGGAATCGCCGTGCCGCTGGCGCTGATGATCTGCAGGTTCTGCAGGGTTTCCGGGGAGCCCCGCTCGCTGTCCTCGGCGCGGCCGACCACGTTGATCAGGTAGATATCGTCATGCACCTGGGTCAGGGTGTAGCCGCTGGCGATGCTGTTCATCAGCTGCGCCACGTCCTCCGAGGACAACCCCAGCTGGCGCGCCTTGTCCTGGGCGATATCGATGCGCAGGACCTTGCCCGGCTCGTTCCAGTCGTAAATGATCTCGCCGATGTGCGAGTTCTCGTCCAGCACGGTGGCCAGGGCGATGGCGTGCTTGCGCACCTGGTCGATGTCCTTGCCGCTGATCCGGTACTGGATCGGCCGCCCCACCGGCGGGCCCATTTCCAGGGCCTGCACGTTGCTGCCGATGCCGACGAAGTCGTCGCGCAGGCGTTTTTCCAGGCGCTTGATCAACACTTCCCGCGACTCCAGGCCCTTGCTGACGATCACCAGTTGCGCGTAGTAGGGGTTCTGCAACTGCTGGTCCAGGGGCAGGTAGAAGCGGATCGCGCCCTCGCCGATATAGCTGCTCCAGCGCACGATGTCCGGATCGTCCTTGAGGGTCGCTTCCAGGCGGTCCACCGCCCGGCGGGTCTCGTCGATCGAGGCGTTCTGCGGCAGGTTGAGGTCGACCAGGATCTCCGGGCGATCCGAAGACGGGAAAAACTGGTTCTGCACGAAGCGCATGCTGAACACCGCCAGCGCGAACACCAGGAGGGTGATGCCGATGGCCCACCAGCGGTTGCGCATGGCCCACAGCAGGCCGCCGTTGAAGGCCCGGCCGATGCGTCCCGTCTCCTCGGAATGCGGTTTCACGTCGGTGCTGAGGATATGCAGGCCGATCACCGGGGCGAACAGCACGGCGACTATCCACGACACCAGCATGGCCACGGCGATCACCGCGAACAGGGTGAAGGTGTACTCGCCGGCGGAGCTGGCGTTGAGGCCGATGGGCACGAAACCGGCGACCGTCACCAGGGTCCCGGTGAGCATCGGGAAGGCGGTCGAGGTATAGGCGAACGTCGCCGCCTGCTCCTTGGTCTCGCCCATCTCCAGGCGCGTGACCATCATCTCCACGGTGATCATCGCGTCGTCCACCAGCAGGCCCAGGGCGATGATCAGCGCCCCGAGGGAAATCCGCTGCATGGTGATGCCGCTGTACTCCATGAACACGAAGACCATGGCCAGCACCAGCGGAATCGAACACGCCACCACCAGCCCGGCGCGCACACCCAGGCTGACGAAACTCACCACCAGCACGATCACCACCGCCTCGAACAGCGCGCTGATAAATCCGCCGACGGCCTCTTCCACCACGTCGGCCTGGTCCGACACGTTGTGCACGCCGACCCCCACCGGCAGGTCGGCGGTGAGCTGGTCCATCTTGGCGTGCAGGGCCTTGCCGAAGTCCTGGATGTTGCCGCCCTTCTTCATGCCGATCCCCAGGCCGATGGCCGGCTGGCCGTTGAAGCGGAACTGCGGCGACGAGGGATCGACGTAGCCACGGCTGATGTCGGCAATATCCGCCAGGCGATAGAAACGGTCGTTGAGCCGCAGGTTGACCGTGGCCAGGTCTTTCTCGGAGGCGAACTGCCCCGAGGTGCGCACGGAAATCCGTTCCGGACCGGCCTCGATCACCCCCGCCGGGGTCACCGCGTTCTGCGATTGCAGGCTCTGGACCACCTGGCGCTGGTCGATGTCCAGGGCCGCCAGCTTGCGGGTGGAGAAGTTCAGGTAGATGGCTTCGTCCTGCTCGCCGATCATTTCCACCTTGCCCAGGTTCGGCACTTCGCGGATCTCGGCGCGCACCTGCTCCACGTAGTCGCGCAGCTGGCGCATGTTCAGGCCGTCGGCGGTGAAGGCATAGACCGAGCCGTAGACGTCGCCGAACTCGTCATTGAACGAGGGCCCCTGGATGCCCTGGGGAAACTGGCCGCGAATGTCGCTGATCTTCTTGCGCACCTGGTACCAGATCTCGGGGATGTCCTTGGCGCTGGTGGTGTCGCGCAGGTTGACGTACACCGTCGACTCGCCGGGGCGGGTGTAGCTTTTCACGTAGTCGAGGGAGTCCAGCTCTTCGAGTTTCTTCTCGATGCGGTCAGTGATCTGCTTCAGGGTTTCTTCCTGGGTCGCGCCGGGCCAGCGGGTCTGGATGACCATGGTCTTGATGGTGAAGGACGGGTCTTCCTCGCGCCCCAGGTTCAGGTAGGAAAACACGCCCATCAACAGCGCGACGAACATCAGGTACCAGATGAACGACTGATGCCTGATGGCCCACTCGGACAGGTTGAAATTCCCTCTTTCGGCAGGCGTCATCGTGCACTGTCCTCGTCGATTTTGACTTTCTGCCCCGGCTTGAGGCTGTTCACGCCGGCGCTCACCACACGCTCGCCGATCTTGATGCCGCTGCTGATCAGCGCCGAGTCCTGATTGCGGCTGAGCACCGTGACCTCACGCGGGGCCACGGTCTGCGCCTGGGTGTCGACGACCCAGACCCGGGCCTGGCCGTCGACTTCCTGCAAGGCCGACAGCGGCACTTCGGTACGCGGGACTATGGCCGAGCTGAGGGTCACGCTGATGGCCGTGCCGAGGCGGAAGGCGGGCGGGGTTTCAGCCAGGGTCAGGCGCGAGCGCCGGGTGCGGGTGGCGCTCTGCGCCTGGGGTTCGATCTCGCGCACCACGGCGGTGGTGTTGACGCTCGGGTCCAGCTGCAAGGCGACCTTGAACACCACGTCGGCCGGCAACTGGTCCACCAGCCCCGCCGGCAGGTCGATTACCGCTTCCTTGATATCCGGACGGGCCAGGGTCACCACCTGCTGGCCGGCGCTGACCACCTGGCCGGCCTCGGCGCTCCAGGCAGTGACCACGCCGCCATGGTCGGTGTGCAGTTCGCTGTAGGCGAGCTGGTCGCGGGCCTGGCGCACAGCCGCCCGGGCCTGTTCCAGGGAGGCGCTGGTGGTTTTCAGGTTGGTCTGGGCGATATCCAGCTGCGCCTGGGCACCGACACCGCGGTCGAACAGTTGTTGCTGGCGCTGCGCATCGGCCTGGGCATTGATCCACTGCGCCTGGACCCGCGCCAGGTCGCCCTGGGCGGAACGCAACTGGTTCTGCTGGTCGGTGGGATCGAGGGTGGCGAGCAAGGCGCCCTTGCCCACTTCGGCGCCGACGTCGACGTTGCGGTTGGCGATGCGCCCCGGCACGCGGAAGCCGAGGTTGGTTTCATAGCGGGCCTGGATGCTCCCGGCGAACCGCCCGAGGCTTTCCTCGGACTCGGCCCGCACCTCGAACGACAGCACCGGGCGCACCGGCTCCGACGGCGGCTCGTGCTTGGAGCAGGCGCCCAGGGTCAGGCCGGCGCATAGCAACAGGGGCAGGCGCTTCATGGCGTAGCTCCTTGGGCGGCGGGCGTGGTATCGATCTCGACGAGCACCCCCGGATGCAGCAGCTGGCCGCCGGCGACCACTACTTTTTCACCGCCCTCGAGGCCTTCGCTGACGATCACCTTGCCGGTCTGGTAACGCCCCACGGTGACCGGGTGCAGCACGGTCTTGCCGTCGGCGCCCACCAGCCACACGGCCGGCTCGCTGAGGTCCTTGGTCAGCGCCGCCCAGGGCAGTTCGACGCTGTTATGGCCGGCCGCATTGGCACTGGCGCTGACCGCCGAGCCCAGGTCCATGCCCGCCGGCAGGCCGTCGAGGGCCACCTTGACCTGCACCGTGCCGCTCTGGGCCGACACCACCGGGGTGACTTCCCGCACTCGGCCGGTGGTCTTGATATACGGGTTATCCACCAGGCTGACGTTGATCACGCCATCCTTCGGCGGCGCCACCAGCAGCGACTCGTAGACGTTGAACACGGCATCGCGCTCGCCGTCGCGGGCCAGGCTGAAGATCGGCATCGTGGCCTGCACCACCTGGCCGACCTCGGCCTGGCGCGCGGTGATCACCCCTGGCGCATCGGCGACCAGCGCGGTGTAGCTCAACTGCTCGCGGGCGTTGGCCAGCTGGGCCTGGGCGGCGCTCAGGGCGCTCTGGCTGCTGTGCAGCGCCGCCTGGGCGGAATCGTATTCGCTCTGGCTGGTATAGCCTTTGGGCAGCAGTTTCTGCTGGCGGACGAAGGCCGCGCTGGCCTGCTTGACCCGGGCCTGCTCGGCGAACACCGAGGCGGCGGCGGAATCGACATTGGTCTGCAGGTCCTTCGGGTCGAGCCGGGCCAGCACCTGCCGGGCCGTGACCCGGTCGCCGACCTCCACCAGGCGCTGGATGATCTTGCCGCCGACGCGGAACGACAGCTCGGTCTGGACCCGCGCCTGGACGTCCCCGGTGAGGGTCACCTGCGCGGCGAAATCCCGGGGCTTCACTTCCTGCACGCGCACCCGCGGCCGGTCCTTTTCCGTCGGTTTTTCCGCCCCGCACCCACCGAGCAGCGCGACCAGCGTCAAACCCACTATCCACTTCAAGTCGAGACCAGCCATGCAGGCTCCTTTGCGTGATGCGGCCGTACGGACGACGATACGACTGAGAGCTTAGAACAGCCTTTCAACGCTGCACGGGGCGGCGAGACAAATGCGTGATACGGGTTCCGCAAACCTGATCGCTAGCCAGCCCGCTCCTGCTGGGCCGTCAGTTCGGAGCGATGGCCCGGGGGAAAATCAGGCACACTGCGCCTCCATGCACAAGGAGCCCCGGGATGCTCAAGACCCTGGCAGTGGCCAATTACCGCTCGATCAACAAACTGGTGATTCCGCTGGACCGGCTGAACCTGATCACCGGACCCAACGGCAGCGGCAAGTCCAACCTGTACCGCGCGCTGCGGCTGCTGGCGGAAACCGCCCAGGGCGGCGTCATCAATGCCCTGGCCCGTGAAGGTGGCCTGGACTCGACCTTCTGGGCCGGCCCGGAGCAGATCAGCCGCCGCATGCGCAACGGCGAGGTGCCCATCGAACCCGGCGTGCGCCAGACCAGCAAGCGCCTGCGCCTGGGCTTTTCCGGCGAAGACTTCAGCTATGCCATCGCCCTGGGCCTGCCCATGCCGCTGCCCGAGCATGTGTCCTACTTTTCCCTGGACCCGGAAATCAAGCGCGAATGCATCTGGGCCGGGCCGCTGTATCGCCCGGCCAGCCTGCTGGTCAATCGTGCCGGGCCGATGATCCGCACCCGCGAGGGCCGCAGCTGGGACGTCCTGGCCCAGCACACGCCGACCTTCGACAGCCTGTTCGACCAGGTGGGCAACCTGCGCTCGTCGCCGGAGGTGTTGTTACTGCGCGAGAACATCCGCGGCTGGCGCTTCTACGATCATTTTCGCAGCGACGCCGAGGCGCCGGCGCGGCAACCGCAGCTGGGCACCCGCACCCCGGTGCTGCACCACGACGGCCGCGACCTGGCGGCGGCCCTGCAGACCATCCGTGAAATCGGCGACCCCGAGGCCCTGCACAGGGCGGTCAGCGATGCCTTCCCCGGTGCGCGACTGAACATCGCCCCGCTGCAGGGCGGACGCTTCGCCATCGAGTTCCATCAGGAAGGCCTGCTGCGCCCGCTGTCGGCGGCGGAGTTGTCGGACGGCACCTTGCGTTACCTGCTGCTGGTCGCCGCCCTGCTGACGCCACGGCCACCGACGCTGATGGTGCTCAACGAACCGGAAACCAGCCTGCACCCGGACCTGCTACCGGCGCTGGCGCGGCTGATCATTCGGGCGTCGCAACAGTGCCAGGTGTGGGTGGTGTCCCATGCCAGCCGCCTGATCGCCGCCCTGCAACAGGACCCGGAGTGCAACTCCATCGTGCTGGAAAAGAATTTCGGCCAGACCGAAATCGTCGGCCAGGGCATGCTCGACGAACCGGCGTGGCATTGGCCGGATTGACCCGTCACGGCTTGCCCTCGGTGTGTAGGCAATCCCTGTAGCCGCTGCCGAGCCCCGGCGAGGCTGCGATCGTCCGCGCAGCGGACGCCAAACCAGGCACCGCGCAGAGTCAGTTACACCGCGCCGCCAGGTCTACGGGGCTGCGTCGGAATGCCGCCCACCCGATCGCAGCCTCGCCGGGGCTCGACAGCGGCTACAGGGTCAGGCGCAGGCTGTCAGCCCTGCCACTTGCCGCCTTCGACGATCACGCTCTCCGGCTTGGTGTCGTCGCTCAGTTCCTTGCGCACGTACTGGTCGTAGAGCTTGAGCAGGTACTTGTCTTCGCCCAGCTTGGCCAGTTCGGCGTTGACCCAGTCCCGCAGTTCGACATTGCCCTTCTTCACCGCCGGCGCGATCGGCGCTTGTTCGCCCAGGGTCTGCGGCAGCACGCGGTAGCCCGGGTTCTGCTTGGACCAGCTGAACAGGATCAGGTTGTCCTGGGCATAGGCGTCGCCACGACCGCTGGCCAGGGCCTGCAGGGACTCGGTGTTTTTCTCGAACTTCAGCAGCTTCCAGTCCGGGTGGTTCTTGGTCAGCCAGATATCGGCGGTGGTGCCGGTGGTGACGATGGTGGTGCGGGTCGCCAAGTCATCCAGGCTCTTCACCTGGCTGCCGTTGGGCACCAAGGCCTGCACCGCGACCTTGAGGTTGGGGTTGGTGAACTCCACCGCTTCCTTGCGCTCGGGGGTGACGGTCATGTTGGCCAGGATCAGGTCGACCTTGTCGCTTTGCAGGAACGGAATGCGGCTGGCCGGCTCCACCGCGACGAACTCCACCTTGTTCTCGTCGCCCAGCAGGTCCTTGGCGAATTGCCGCCCGATATCGGTATCGAAGCCCACATAACGGCCGGTTTCATCGACGAAACCGAACGGCGGCTTGTCGGTGAACACGCCGACGATCAGCTTGTCGCGGGCCTTGATCTTGTCCAGGTAGCCGGCCGCCGGCGCAGCGCTGGCGCTGGTGGCGGCAGGCTTGGGCGCCTCGGCGCTCTTGTCGCAGCCGGCCAGCAGCGCGAGGCCGAACAGCGGGAGTAGCAGTAGCGAAGACTTGGCAGTTTTCATAAGAGCTCCAGTTCCTTTGCAGGGATCTTTTTGGGCAGTGCTTCAACGAAGGAGAATTTCTCCAGGAACTGCTGCGCTCGTGCGGTCCGCGGGTTCGTAAAGAAGGTCTCGGGAGTGTTCTGTTCGAGGATGCGTCCGGCATCCATGAACACGATGCGGTCGGCCACCGCGCGGGCGAAGGCCATTTCGTGGGTGACGATCAGCAGGGTCATGCCGTCCCGGGCCAGGCCCTGGATCACTTGCAGCACTTCCTTGACCATTTCCGGGTCCAGCGCCGCGGTGACCTCGTCGAACAGCATCACCTGGGGGTTCATGCACAACGAACGGACGATGGCGATGCGTTGCTGCTGGCCGCCGGAGAGCTGGCGCGGGAAGGCGTCGCGCTTGTCCAGAAGGCCCACGCGCTCGAGCAGGGCCTCGGCCTGGGCGCGGGCTTCGCGGCGCTCGCGCTTCTGCACCTTGAGCGGGCCGAGCAGGATGTTGTCGAGCACGCTCATGTGCGGGAACAGGTGGTAGTTCTGGAACACCATGCCGATCCGCTGGCGCACCTGGCGCCAGTCGGTGGCCTTGTCCAGCAGCTCGCGGCCGGCGAATCTCAGGTGGCCGCCGTGGGCCTGTTCCAGGCCGTTGAGGCAGCGCAGCAAGGTGGACTTGCCGCAGCCGCTGGGGCCGAGAATCACCACCACCTCGCCCTGGGCGACCTGGAGGTCGACGTCCTTGAGCACCTGCTGCTCGCCGAAAAACTTGTTGAAACCCTGGAACTCGATCAGTGCGCTCATGCTTGCGTCCAGCGCCGCTCCAGCACGCGCGAGGCGGCCGACAGCGGGTAGCAGATAAAGAAGAAAAACAGGAACAGGACACCGTAGATCAGCACCGACTCGTAGGTGCGCTCGATGATCTGCTGGCCGACCTTGATCACATCCACCACGCCGATCAGCACCGCCAGCGAGCTGGTCTTGACGATCCGGGTGTAGACGTTGATGGTCGGCGGCGTCATGCGCTTCAGCGCCTGGGGCAGCAGCACATGGCCGTAGAGCTGCACGGCGGACAGGCCGATCGACAGCCCCGCCTCGCGCTGGCCCCGGGGCAGCGAATGCAGGGCGCCGCGCACCACCTCGCCGACTTCGCTGGCGCCCCACAACGACAGCACCAGCACCGCACAGGTGAAGCTCGGGATGCTGAGGCCGAAGAAGATCGGGAAACCGAAGAACAGCAGGTACAGCCAGACCAGCACCGGGATCGCCCGGAACAGCTCCAGGTAGATGCGCAGCACGACGTTCAGCCAGTGGCGGTCGAGGGTCCGCAGCACGCCATAGAACACGCCGCCGACGGTGCTGAAGCCAATGCTCAGCAGGGAGATCGACAGGGTCTGCGCGGCGCCCTTGCCCAGTTGCGGCAACGACACCCAGAGCAGCTCAAGACCCGAACTGGCCATGTTGCAGCCTCCTTTCCAGATGGCTGAGCAACAGCGACAGCGGCAAGAACAGCAGCACGCAGATCAGCGTCAGCACGGCGAGCATTTCGTAGGTCTTGTAGTAGAGGGCGATGTAGCTCTTGGTGGTGTAGAGGATCTCCGGCACCGCCACCGCCGAGACCACGGTGGTTTCCTTGAGCAGGAAGATGAAATTGGCGAACAGCGACGGCAGGCTGAGGATCCCGGCCTGCGGCAGGATCACATGGCGCAGCAGTTGCCAGTGCGACAGGCCGATGGAACGGCCCGACTCCAGTTGCGCCGCCGGCACCGCTTCGATGCCGGCGCGCAGCACCTCGGTGAGGTAGGCGCCGCCGAGAAAGGTCATGGTGATGATCGCCGCGGCAAAGCCGGAAACCTGCAGCCCCAGCGCCGGCAGGGCGAAGTAGACGAAGAACAGCTGGATCAGCAGCGGGGTGTTGCGCGCCAGCTCCACGTACAGCCCGATCAGGCGTCGCAGGTAGGGGGTGCGCAGCACCAGGAGGGTGGCGTTGATCAAGGCCACCAGCAGGGAGGTGGCGATGGCGATCAGGCCGACCTGCAAGGTCACGCCCACGGCCTTGAGGAAGGCCGGCAGCGTGGTGAGGATAAAGGCGTAGTCGAGGGTCATGGCAATCCTGGACGCCGCTGGGGTACAGCGGCGGTGGTGCAGTCCATTGGGTGGTGGGTAACCATCCGGCAGGCGTCGACTTTATAGATATAAAAACAATAATTTAAATACCGTTAAAGCATATTGATATCACCCAAAAAACTATCCTGCGGGTTTGCCATGCGCGCCCGGGCCGACTACTTTTCCTGACGCCGCTGGGGATCTACTACAGCGTCCCGCCTCCAGGGAACGGACAGCCGGTATCCGACCGCAACGGGCCAGATACGCATTAAGGACGACAAGAACAATGACCGACCTCGACACCCCGCAACCTCTCGATCCGCAGGACATCGTCAAATGGCTGAAGGCGTTGCGCCGGGCCATGCAGCTTTCCTGAACGACACATCCCCTGTAGGAGCGAAGCTTGCTCGCGATCCAGGCGCCGCGGTGTATCAGCAAGAACGCCATCGCGGGCAAGCCTCGCTCCTACAGGTCTGAGCTGCGGGCAATAAAAAACGCCGATGCTGTAACAGCCATCGGCGCTTAAACCTTGAAGGGGTTTGTACGACTCAAGCGTAGTTCATCAGAACGCCGGCAGTACCGCACCGCTGTATTTCTTCGCGATGAATTCTTTGACTTCCGGACTGGTCAGGGCCTTGGCCAGTTTCTGGATCGCGGCGCTGTCCTTGTTGTCCGGACGAGCCACCAGGAAGTTCACATACGGCGAATCGGAACCTTCGATCACCAGCGCATCCTTGGCCGGGTTCAGGCCCGCTTCCAGGGCATAGTTGGTGTTGATCATGTCCAGGTCGACCTGATCCAGCACCCGCGGCAGCAGGGCCGATTCCAGTTCCTTGAACTTGAAGTTGTGCGGGTTCTTGGCGATGTCCTTAGGCGTCGACACAGCGTTTTTCGGGTCCTTGAGCTCGATCAGGCCGGCCTTCTGCAGCAGGATCAGGGCGCGGCCGCTGTTGCTGCCTTCGTTCGGAATAGCGATGGTCGCGCCGTCTTTCAGCTCGGCCAGGCTTTTGACTTTCTTCGAGTAGCCGCCGAAGGGTTCGACGTGCACGCCGATCACGGTCACCAGGTTAGTGCCTTTGCCTTCGTTGAAGCTCTTCAGGTACGGCAGGGTCTGGAAGTAGTTGGCGTCCAGACGCTTCTGATCGACCTGGACGTTGGGCTGCACGTAGTCGGTGAAGACTTTGATTTCCAGGTCCACGCCTTCTTTGGCCAGGGTCGGCTTGATCAGCTCGAGGATCTCGGCGTGCGGCACCGGCGTGGCCGCCACCACCAGTTTCTCGCCAGCCTGGGCCAGGCCGGCAGTCAGGGCAGCCGCCAGTGCGGTGAACAACAGAACCTTTTTCATGCAGTGTCCTTATGAGTCGTCAGTGACGACGGCTTTGAATAGAAGTGCCAGCGAAGTGCTATCTATGCTGTGGAGCGGACAATACCGGGATTTTTTATTCCTTAAAAATATCTTTTATTCACGTTGATATTCCATTTTGTTCATACACGAGCCAGCCGCTCTAGCCCGTGCCTGGCGCGCTCAGTCAGAACAGACCGTGCTGCTTGAGCAGGTGCTTCAGCGCCTGCAGCTCGGAGGCAGAGCCGTCGGCGGCCAGGCCTTTGAGTTGCCGGTCCAGCACTTCCAGCCGTGACAGTTGGGGCGGCAGGTTCAGGTGCTCCGGCAGGATTTCCTCGCCGCTGCTGACCAGCAGCGCGAAGTGAATGACGTTCTCCAGCTCGCGGGTGTTGCCCGGCCAGCTGTGCTGCTCCAGCACCTGCTGGGCGGCTTCGCTGATCAGCGGCACCGGCAGGTCCAGGCGCTGGCTGTAGATGCCGAGGAAGTACTCGGCCAACGACAGGATGTCGCCGACCCGCTCGCGCAGCGCCGGCAGCTCCAGGTGGCCCTCGCCCAGGTAGTGATACAGCCGCTCATGGAACTTGCCCGCCGCCACCGCCTGGGCCAGGTCGATGCTGGTAGCCGCGACCAGGCGCACGTCCACCGGGCTCGGCTGATGGGCGCCGACCCGGGTCACCTCGTGGTTTTCCAGGGCCGCGAGCAGCTTGATCTGGATCGGCAGCGGCAGGTCGCCGATCTCGTCCAGGTACAGGGTGCCGCCATTGGCCGAGCCGAACCAGCCGGCGCGGCTGCTGGCCGAACCGCTGAAGGTGCCGGCGGCATAGCCGAACAGCTCGGCGTCGGCGTAGGCCTTGCTGATGGCCCCGCAGTTGACCGACACGAACAACCCGCCGCGATCGCTGGCACGGTGGATATGCCGGGCCAGCAGCTCCTTGCCGCTGCCGGTTTCCCCACGGATCAGCACCGGGATCGAACGCGGCGCCAGCTGTTCCAGCTCATGGCGCAACTGCCGCGAACGGGGATCGACGAACACCAGCGCCTTGGCGCGGATGCTCAACGGGCTTTTCTCGGCATCGGGAAAGGTCAGCAGCGGCTGACCGAAAGACTCATGCAGACTCATGGCAGACTCCCGCCCCAATCTGCCTGGAGGCGGGGGCGTTGAACAAAAAGAAAAAATCAGGCGCGGCGCAGGGAATGCTGTTCCATGCGGGTTTGCAGGCGGTAGAGATAGGCGAACCCCTGCTCCCAGCGCCGGTGACCGGACTTGACGTTGATATGCCCGGCGCCGGACAGGATCCCCGCCTCGGCGCCCCAGTGGCGGGCCAGTTCCAGGGCCCGCGGCGCGCTGATGGCGCTGTCGTTGTCGGAGCTGACCACCTGGCTGGGGAAGGGCAGCAGGTCGTCGGGAATCGGCGCGAAATTGCGCAGCGCCGGGGCACAGGCCGGACGCTCGACGTCCGCCGGCGCCACCAGCAGGGCGCCGCGCACCTGGCGCAAGGCGCTGGCCGGCGCATGGGCCGCCCAGTGGGCGACGGTGATGCAGCCCAGGCTATGGGCGATCAGGATCACCGGGGTGCTGTCGGCGGCAATCGCCTCGGCCAGCGCCGCGACCCAGTCTTCGCGCCGAGGGGTCAGCCAATCGGCCTGCTCCACCCGCGCACTGTTCGGCAGGCTGTTCTGCCAGTGGCTTTGCCAATGATCTTCTGGCGATCCTTGCCAGCCCGGCACAATCAGGTAGCGAATTGATTCGTTGCGCATGGGGAGCTCTCCTGCGTGTCTGTTCCCGATCGAGTATAGGGACGAGATTTATATTCGTTAAGGAATAAGAAGCTATTTATTAAGACCCATAAAGAATATCAAACATCACCTGTACCCCTGCTGTACGAGCGCTCTGACAGATGAATCGCGGCGCCTGCCTTCGCGGGCAAGCCTCGCTCCTACAGGATCGGGGGATGGCACGCTGAGGTGGGTGACAACGGACCTGTAGGAGCGCAGCTTGCGCGCGATGGCGCCCCGGCAGATAAACCGCAGCGCCTGAATCGCAGGCAAAAAAAAGGCCGCACCCTGCCAAGGAGACGGCCTGAAAAGTCGTGGCTTACAACACTGTTTCAGCGGGCGGTGATCACCGACAGCTTGGTGATACCGGCACGCTCGATGGAGGCCATGGCGCGGGCCACTTCGCCGTAGTTGACGCCGTCGTCCGCCTGCAACTGCACGCGCACCTGCGGGTCCTTGGCCTTGGCCGCCTGCAGATTGGTTTCCAGCAGCTCCGGCTGGATCGGGTCCTTGTTGATAAAGAGTTTGCCGGCGCCGTCGATGCTCACCACCAGCGGGTCCTTCTGCTCCACCGGCGCCACGGCTTCGGTCTTGGGCAGGTTGATCGGGATCGCGTTGGTCAGCAGCGGCGCGGTGACGATGAACACCACCAGCAGGACCAGCATCACGTCCACCAGCGGGGTGACGTTGATCTCGCTCAGTACCTCGTCGCTGTCCTGGGTCGAGAAGGCCATGTCAGGACGCCTCCTTCACTTTCTGTGCGCCGCCCGGGGCCGCCTTGTGCACCGCCGGATGAACCAGCACGCGGAACGCGCTCTTCTGCGCCAGGCTGTAGAAGTCATGGGCGAAGTCGTCCAGGTCGGCGGCGGTCAGCTTCAGGCGCCGCAGGAAGTAGTTGTAAACCAGCACCGCCGGCACCGCGACGGCGATCCCCACGCCGGTGGCCACCAGCGCCGCGCCGATCGGCCCGGCCACGGTTTCCAGGCTCGCCGAGCCCGCCGCGCTGATGCCCTTGAGGGCTTCCATGATCCCCCAGACGGTGCCGAACAGGCCGATGAAGGGCGAGGTACTGCCGATACTGGCGACCACCGCCAGGCCGGTTTCCAGGGAGCGCCGTTCGCGCACGATCTGCTGGCGCAGGGCGCGCTCCAGGCGGTCCTGGTGATTGATCGCCTGGCTCAGGTCCGCCGCATGGGCGGCGTCGCCGACCTGGATCGCCGCATAGCCGGCCTGGGCCACGCGAGCCGCCGCGCCGGGCTGGGTTTCGCTGAACTCGGCCGCCGAATCGAGGCTGGACGCGGCCCAGAACTGTTTGTGGAACTTGCGATCCTGGGCCTTGAGGCGGGCGAACTGCACGCCCTTGAGCAGGGCCAGGCCCCAGGTGGCCACGGAAAAGACCACCAGCAGCCAGATCACCGCGCTTTCGATGGATTGGAGTGGAGATGCCAATAAACTCATGATGTGTCCCTCTGTATAACCCTGGTTAGGAGCGAGCCTGCTGCCTGGCGCGGCTCAACGAATCTTGAAATCGATGGGCACGCTGACCCAGCCGTCCAGGGCGACATCGCCCTGCTTGGCCGGCACGAAGCTCCAGCGCTTCACCGCCGCCAGCGCCGCGTCGTCGAGTTGCTGGCGCCCACTGCTTTTCTGGATCTGGATCTCCCCGGGCTTGCCGCTGGCCAGCACCTGCACCCGCAGCAACACCGTGCCCTCCCAACCGCGACGCTGGGCCAGCGACGGGTATTCCGGCGCCGGGTTCTTCAAATAGGCGGCGTTCGCCGAAGCCGGGGTCACCGGGGCCGGTGCGGGTGGCGCAGGCGGCGCAGGGGCGGCGACAGGTGCGGCCGGCTGTGGCGGCGCGGGCTGCTGAACCGGCTTCGGCGCCGGCTTGGGCTCGGGCTTGGCGACCGGTTTCGGCTTCGGCTTGGGCACCGGCTTGGGCGGTGGCGGCTTGACCGCCAGTTCGTCCTCCACCGGCGGCGGAGGCTCGACCACCGGTTGCACGGGCTGCGGCGGTGGCGGTTCGACCACCGGCGGCGCCGGCCGGGAAAACTCGATGGTCATCGGCGGAATTTCCGGCGGCACGATCGGCAACACCGGGGTCGGCTGCTGATTGATCCAGTAGATCGCCGCGCCGTGCAGCAGCAGGGCGAACACCCCGAGCGCGATTGCCTCGCGCCGCCGCAGCCCGGCCTTGGGTGCCTTCTGCAGGCGCAACTGGCCCAACGGCAAGCGATGCGGCCGGCCGAGATCCACCAGATCGCCGCTCGGTGCCTGACGCCACAGCACCTCATGCGCACTGGCGACGGTCTGGACATTGCCCATTGATCAACTCCCTACGGTCTTTTGCGAATAACCCGACCCACTCCTGCGAACTCCCCCTGGAGCAGTGCCGAGGGCTGAATGATCGGCGCCAGACACTTATCTCCGAAAGTAATCTTTAAAGTTATGAATAGATCCAAAACGAATATGAAGAGTCGCGTTTTTGCGCAAAGCCCCGCCAATCAAGGGCTGCAGAGAAACGCTTCGAAAGCCATGCCTTGCAGGCATTGAAAATATTCACCAAAGGCATTGAAAACAGCTTGGAGAAAAGCCGGTTAGTCCATCGAAGCGGAAACGGCAAGAACAAAAACAACACAACTAAAAAGAAAGCAATAAACTTAAAAGCAAAAAGTGAATCCATAAAAAAGCGGCTCGATCGACAAGATCGAGCCGCTGCCCTTACTTCAACTTGCGCCAGGCGGATTACTGTTTGAGGAATTCACCGCTCAACCCGACCACATCGCCGCTGAAGTTGGTCCGCGCCCCCGAGGCTCGCAGACGCGCGTAGTTGTGGTCGGGCGAAAACAGCGCCCAGGCCTGGTAGCCATAGCCGTCGTTGTAACCGGAAACGTTGATGATCGTGGGCTGGCCGGTGCTGTTCTGGAAGTGGTAGTGGCCATTGACGCTGTACTTCACACCCGCCTGGGTGAGCTCGCCGCTGAAAGAGCCATTGGAATCGTTACCGTCGGTCACGATCAGTTTGGCGTCAGCGTTGGAGTTTACGTAAGTTCCGTTAATGCTCGACATGATGCAGTTTCCTTATGCCGTTGAAGTATCGTCCAATGAACGCGAGTTCCTCCTGGAAACTCACGACAGGAGAATGGTCGGCAACTTGAAGTCTGTCCACGGCAAACAACGCTTATTATTCGACGAAATTGCTATATCCTCCATTAGTTGCAACATAAGTTATCGCTACAACTAACAGTGGTTATAACCGACTCCAATCGTTCACAACTTCAGCGCCTGGCTTTCGCACAGTTCCAGCAACTGGCTTTCCAGGGTCTTGCCGGCACGGCTCAGTCCGTTGCGGCCGTAGAGCGCCAAGCGCGCGCCCTGGATGTCCGGCAAGCCGCTGGTGGCATCCAGCACGCGGTGCCCGGCGGTCACGACCCGCACCGGCAGCAGGCTGATCCCCAGCCCCGCCGCCACTGCCGAGCAGACGCTGGCCAGGCTGGCGCTGGAATAACCGATGCGCCAGCGCCAGCCGCCGACTTCGAGGTGGTGCAGCATTTCGTTGCGATACAGACCGCCCACCGGAAAGGCCACCAGCGGCAGCGGATCGCGGCCGAAGGCCGGCGTGCCGCGGCTGTCGACCCAGCACAAAGGCTCCGGCCACGACCCCAGGCAGTCGTCGCTGGCGCCCATCTGCTTGACCAGCAGCAGGTCGAACTCGCCGCGCCGATAGAGCCGGGTCAACTCCGGGCCCAGACCACTGGTGACTTCCAGGCGCACGCCAGGGTGGTCCAGGCCGAAGCGCGACAACAACGGCATCAGCCGCTCGGCGGCGAAGTCTTCCGGCACCCCGAGGCGCAGCACGCCTTCGCTCTGCTGATCGCGCAACACATCGCTGGCCTCTTCGTTCAGGGCCAGGATGCGCCGGGCATACCCCAGCAAGCGCTCGCCCTCGGCGGTGGCCACCACCCGGCGCTGGTCGCGGTCGAGCAACTTGCAGTCCAGGCTCTCTTCCAGCCTACGCACCTGCTGGCTGACGGTGGACTGGGTGAGGTGTACCCGCTCGGCGGCGCGGGTGAAGCTGGCGCAATCGACGACGGCGACAAAACTGCGCAGCAGCAGGGGATCGAACATGAGCGTCACCATTGCAAATGCCACTGATTGGCATGGTTATATTTAATTTCAGAATACCCCAGGGCCTGACCATACTCGCCGTTCATTTACTGCACAGGGAGCCTGCAGCCATGCGTTACCTGTCTTGCAAACGCGCCGCCCTGGCGATCGGTCTATTGGTGGCGGGAGTGGTGATGGCCAACGACAACGAACTGCTCGACGCCGTCCGCGACGGGCAATTGCCCAAGGTTCAGGCGTTGCTCGAACAGGGCGTGGACGTCAATGTGCGCGGCCTGGACGGCAGCAGCCCGTTGCTGCTGGCCACCGCCGCCAACCAGGTGGACATCGCCCGCGCGCTGATCGAGGCCGGCGCCGACGTCAACCAGAAGAACCTGATCCACGACAGCCCCTACCTGCTGGCCGGCGCCAGCGGGCGTAATGCGATCCTGCAACTGACCCTGGCCCACGGCGCCGACCTGAAAAGCACCAACCGCTACGGCGGCACCGCGCTGATCCCGGCCTGCGAACGCGGGCATGTGGACACCGTGCGCCTGCTGATCGCGGCCGGCGTCGACCTCGATCATGTCAACCGCCTGGGCTGGACCTGCCTGATGGAAGCCATAGTGCTGGCCGATGGCGGCCCGGCGCACCAGCAGATCGTGGCCCAGCTGATCGCCGCCGGCGCCGACCTGAACCTGCCGGACAACGAGGGCCTGAGCCCGTTGCAGCAGGCGCAAAACCGCGGCCAGACCGCCATCGCCAAACTGCTGCGGGACGCCGGCGCGTCCTGATTCATCCCTACGGAGCCCCCATGAAAGACGATCAGGAGTACCTGCAACGCGCCGTCGAGCTGGCCCGGCAGAACGTCGCGGCCGGCGGCCGGCCGTTTGGCGCGGTGCTGGTGCATGACGGCCAGGTGCTGGCCGAAACGGTCAACCAGATCCACCTGACCCAGGACCCCACCGCCCACGCCGAACTGCTGGCCATCCGGGTCGCCAGCCAGCACCTGGGCCCGCGCCTGGACGGCAGCGTGATCTACGCCAGCGGCCAGCCCTGCCCGATGTGCCTGAGCGCCATGTACCTGTGCGGGGTGTCGCGCGCGGTGTTCGCCGCGGACAACGCCAGCGCCGCGCCTTTCGGCCTGTCCACGGCGGCGATCTACGAACAGTTGGCCCAGCCCCTGGCGGACCAGCGCTTGCCCGTGCAGCACCTGCCGCAAGCGGCGATGACCCCGATCTACCGCGACTGGCAGGCCCGTCATGGCGCTCGCTGAGTCCCGTATGCGGCGTCTTGGCGGCTGGGCCCTGCTGATCGCCCTGGGGCTCAATCTGCGGCCGATCCTCAGCTCCATCAGCCCGCTGCTGATGGACATTCGCGCCGCCACCGGCCTGAGTTTCCAGAGCAGCGCCTGGCTCACCAGCCTGCCGGTGATCTGCATGGGCCTGGTGGCCCTGCTCGGGGTGCGCCTGGAAGCCCGGCTGGGAGAACGCCGGGGCGTGGCCCTGGGCCTGTTGATGATCCTCTGCGCCTGCCTGGCGCGCTTGCTCTGCGACCAGGCCAGCGCCCTGCTCGCCACGGCGCTGCTGGGCGGCGCCGGCGTGGCCTTGATCCAGGCCCTGGTGCCGGCACTGATCAAGCGCCAGTTCCAGCAGCGGGTGGCCCTGGCCATGGGTATCTACTCGGCATCGCTGATGGGCGGCGGTGGTCTGGCGGCGCTGCTCAGCCCACGGGTGGCTACACACTTCGCCCACTGGCAGGCCGGGCTCGGCGTGTGGCTGCTGCCAGCGCTGGCGGCCCTGCTGCTGTGGTGGCTGCTGCCTTTCGCCGGGCCGGGCCAGCGTCTCAACGCGCCTTCCATCAGCCTGTGGCGCAATCGGCGGGCCTGGCTGCTGGCGCTGTATTTCGGCCTGGTCAACTGCGGTTACATGAGCATGGTCGCCTGGCTGCCGGCCTATTACCTGCAACTGGGCTGGAATGCCACCCAGAGCGGTTCGTTGTTGGCCTTCATGACCATTTTCCAGGTGCTCGCCGCGCTGCTGATGCCGGCCCTGGCGCAGCGCCAGAGTGACCGCCGGCCCCTGCTCGCCATCAGCCTGTGCGCCCAGGCCCTGGGGTTCACCGGCCTGGTGCTGGCGCCGCTGCAGGCCCCGCAGCTGTGGGTGGCGCTGATCGGCTTCGGCCTCGGCGCGTGCTTCGCCCTGAGCCTGATCCTCACTCTCGACCATCGCCGCGACCCACGGGAGGCCGGGCAGTTGGCGGCCTTCGTGCAAGGGCTGGGGTTTCTGATCAACGCCGTGTCGCCGTGGCTGACCGGCTGGCTGCGCCAGCTCACCGGCAACTTCCTCGGCGCCTGGTGGGTGCTGATCGTGACCGTGCTGGCGATGCTGGTGCTGACCCGGGTCTTCAGCCCGTCCAGCTACCGCGAGCCGCAACCGGCGACAGCGCAGCCCCTGGAGCCCGCCTCGGCCTCCGCCTGAAAAGGCCCATGGCCACTATGCGCAACTTCTTGCGCACCTGCCTGTGGATAACTCTGTGAACAGATCCGCAAGGCCTTTATAAACCGCGCCACACAGCTGAGTGCGCAACTTCTTGCACAGCACTGCGCAAGAAGTTGCGCACTTTTTGCGGTTTACGCCCGAGAAACACCTTCAGCGCTACCGAAAACCCCCTGCCCCCCCTTGATTCACAAGGCCCTGCCGACTCCTGGCACGCTCCTTGATATCTCTCAGCGCACCCAACCGGGCGATTCGTCCCACCGGGCATCTCTATTTTTTCCAGCAAGGAGAGCATCCATGGCAACACCAGCGTACATTTCCATCACTGGCGAGAAACAAGGTCTGATCACTGCCGGCGCCTTCACCGCCGACTCCGTTGGCAACACCTACCAGGAAGGCCACGAAGACCAGGCCATGGTTCAGGCTTTCAGCCACGACGTGATCAT
>NZ_JBNNVU010000041.1:0-49180 GCF_050280705.1 Pseudomonas sp. NPDC089530
CTTCCAGCTCTTTTTCGAGATTGTGAGCAAACTTATTCCGCAACTGATTCAAATGTTTCAACGGTCTTGCCAAATTTGCAGGTAAACCTGAAGCGATTGCTGCAGTCAATTTTTCGTTGAAATACTTCAGAAGTTCAGCTTTATTTCCTTTACCGGTAGTAAAAAACTCTAGGTTTTCTGGAGGTATCCTTTCACTAAGGTAAACGCTCAAAAATCTTTCACAAATAAGCTGGAGACGTAATACGCAAGCTGCCTCATCATTCTTCGCTATCAGATCCGCATATATACTTGGATCAACAAATTTCACCAAATCATGATTAACTTCAACGTAAGCCATAAATCCCTCTATGCAATTTCACCTTTCAGTTACAGACTTATAACACAAACATGATTAACATGTAAAACACATCCAATCAAACATCCGCATGACTACAGGATCAATTACTACTTGAGAAAATTTCAGAATTTACTTATTACTGCCCCCTCAACAACCTGTCCATTCGCATCGACAACCGTACTCGAGGGCACCCCTGTTATAAACCTTTATCAAAGGCAGTGATAGCAGAGGCAAAAACCCTTATATACCTGCCCCTGCCAAGATCTTAGATTTCTTTCCCACTTGAATCTATAGCTTTTGTCGAGGGATATTTAAAGGATGCAAATCGGACAACAAAAATTGAGAAAGCAAGTAGCAAAATCCCACCACAAACATACAAAAGTCCAGCATCAGGATCTTTATGGTGTGACACATCACCAATTAACAACCTTGTCAAAGCAGTAATAGCAACATAAAGAAGAAACCTAATTGGCATATGATTTGTTTTAAAATAAATACCTACCATTGCCCCTAACTCTAGGTAAATGAATAGCAAAAGGATGTCGTCAACACTGACACTGCCTTCGCCTAGCATTCTAATAAAGGTAACAACGGCAGCATAGGCGGTGATAGCTCCAATGCCAAACAGGGCTAGATAATGGAAGGCCTCAACACACAGATTCCCCAGAGAATCAGCCGAGCAATGAAGGTTTTTGCGGAGCTTGTCAGCCCAATTCAGGTTATCCATTTTCTACCGCTCCAATCAGATACAACACCAAGACGATGAAATGCAATACACAGGGTCAGGCAGCCAGAAGTCCGTTTCGGCTTGGTTTTGAGTTTATTTCGAGTGTTAGTAACGTTGGGTTGGTCTTGAAGTAGATGCCGACCATGGCGCCCAGTTCGAGGTAGATGAACAGCAGGAGAATGTCGTCGATCTTGATATGGCCCTGCTCGAGCATCCCGAGGAATTCCATCACCGCCGCCCAGGCCGTCACCGCGCCGATGGCGAACAGCGCCAGGTAGTGGAACGACTCGACGAACAGATTGCCCAGGGACTCGGCCAGATGATGGACGTTCTGCCGCAGTTTCTCGGCCCAATTGATTTTCACGATGGTTCTTCCTTAGGTCGCTTCGACCGGATGATGCGGGTTGGACGTGACGGTTGTTCTGCATGCAGAAAAAAGGCCAGCGTCGGGGTGTGAGATGGCGATCGGGGGCGGCTGGACACTTCTGTGGGCTTGCCCGCGATTGGATCGACGCCGATCAACTGACAAACCTCGAAACCCGGCTACATTGAAAAGCCACTATTCAAGGCGAAGAGATTCGCTTATCCTTCTCGCTGTATATAAATACAGTAGTAGCAAAGACCCATTATCGTGAAGGCATGTGAGGTGGTGAATGGCCGTCGAAGTGGTATACCGCAGCAGCCGAGATCTGGAGCGCTTGTTCATGGATAAAGCCGAAGCTGACCGTCATGACAAAATGCTCGAACTGGCTGAACTGCTGGCGCAAGTGTTGCAAAAAGCCGTGCCGTCCCTGACCGAGCAGCAAGTGGAAGAAGCCGGGATCTACATGGCGAAGAACCGCGATGTGTTCGCCAAGGCCTTCAAGAGCCAACCGGACGCCCTGTCCGAACTGCTCAGCGAGCCTGTTGTGGCGGCCGTACCCGAGGCTCCCGCGGCAGCCTCCGAACCGGCGGAACCCGCAGCTGCGGCCAAGCCCGCCAAGGCGAGCAAAGCCGCCAAGTAAGCCGGTTGCGAATCGAGAAGGCCCTGGGTTTCCCGCCCAGGGCCTTTTTCATACCTGTGGAAAACTACGCCTCGGGTTGCTCCAGCGCCTCTACCAATACCTTGAAAAACCGCGCGGCCTCCCCACCGGTCACCACCCGGTGGTCGAAGGTCAGGGACAGCGGCAACAGCGGATGCACCGCCACCGCGCCGTTCACCGCCACCGGTTCATCGCGGATCGCTCCGGCGGCGAGGATCGCCACTTGCGGCGGCATCACCACCGGGTTGGCGTAACGCCCGAACAGGGTGCCGAAGTTGGACAGGGTCAGGGTCGCGCCCATCATTTCCTTGGGCGGAATGGAGCGGGCCTGGACATCGGCGCGCAAACGCGCCACTCCTTCCTTGAGGTCCGCGGCATCGCGCTGGCCGACGTTGCGCAGCACCGGCACGAACAGGCCGTCGGGGGTGTCCACGGCGATCCCGAGGTCGAGGTGCCGATGCTGCTTGAGCGACAGGGTCTTGCCGTCGAACGCGCTGTTGAGCACCGGCTCCACCGCACAGGCCGCCGCCAGCGCCTTGGCCAGGCGGATCAGCGGGTCCCGGGCCTGCCCCCAGCGATACAGGTCGGCGTCGGCGAAAATCGTCACCGGCACCACCTCGGCATGGGAACGGGCCATGTTCAGCGCCATGCTCCGGCGTACCCCGCGCAGCCGGTCGCCACCGAAGCGCTCACGCTCCTGCTGCGCGGCGCTTTCCACATCGCTGCGGGTAATCAGCCCGTCCTTGGCCGAACCCCTCAGGGCATTCACATCCACCCCCAACTGCCGGGCCAGCTGGCGCACCGCCGGCGTGGCGCGCACCGCCATGTGTTCGCGGGTCGAGGGCGCGGCGCCGACAAAGAACCGGTCCTCCTGGCCGGCCCCACCGCCGTCGAGGCGTCCGACCACGGTGCCGGCATCCGCCTCGCCTTCGTAGCCGAGCAAGGGTTCGCCGACATGCAGGATATCGCCCGGGGCACCGTAGGTTTTCGCCACCACCCCGTCATAGGGCGCGGGAATGTCCACCAGGGCCTTGGCGGTTTCCACCGACACCAGCAACTGGTCGGCTTTGACTGTATCGCCAGCCCTGACGTGCCATTCGACGACCTCCGCTTCCTGCAGGCCTTCGCCCAGATCGGGCAGTTTGAAATATTTCATCGCGGCCTCCTCAGGCAAAATTCAGGGTGCGGTCGCAGGCGTGGAGAATGTCTTCGACGCTAGGGATGTACAGCGACTCCAGGCGATACAGCGGCGGCGGAATGTCCGGCGCGGTGACCCGCAGGATCGGCGCCTGCAACTCCAGCAACACCCGCTCGTAGAGGCTGGCGGCGATTTCCGCGCCGACCCCGCAAGTACGCGGCGCCTCATGCACGATCACGCAACGCCCGGTCTTGCGCACCGAGGCTTCCAGGGTGTCCAGGTCCAGGGGCTTGATGCTGGCGACGTCGATCACCTCCGCCGACACGCCCTGCTCGGCCAGCGCGCTGGCGGCCTGCAAGGTCTCGACGATGCTCGCGCCCCAACTGACGAGAGTGATGTCGCTGCCTTCGCGCAGGGTGAAGCAGCTGTCCAGGGGCAGGCGCTTACCGTCGTCCACCAGCGGTTGCGGGCTCATGCGGTAGAGCCGGGCCGGTTCGAGAAACAGCACCGGGTCGGGATCGTCGATGGCTGCCAGCAGCAGGCCGTAGGCCCGCGCCGGCGAGGACGGCACCAGCACCCGCAGCCCCGGAATATGGGCGAACAGCGCCTCGGTGCTTTCACTGTGGTGCTCCGGCGCGCGAATGCCCGCGCCCATGGGGGTGCGCAGCACCATCGGGCAGGTGAGGCGACCACGGGTGCGGTTGCGCAGGCGGCTGGCGTGGGAGATCAGGTGCTCCATGGTCGCGTAGATAAAGCCCATGAACTGGATTTCCACGACCGGCTTCAACCCCTGGGCAGCCATGCCCACCACCAGCCCGCCGAGCATGGTTTCCGCCAGCGGCGAGTCGATCACCCGCTTGAAACCGAAGCTGTCCCGCAGCCCCAGGGTGGCGCGGAACACCCCGCCGTTCACGCCGACGTCCTCACCCAGGACGATCACGTTCTCGTCCTCGGCCATGGCCCGGTGCAGCGCCAGGTTCACCGCCTCCAGCAGGCTGAATGTGCCGTTACTCATGGCCCGCACCTCCCCTGCGCCGCGCCAGCCGTTCGAGGAACATCTCGCGCTGCTCGGCCAGGGCCGCCGGCCACTGCGCGTAGACATGCTCGAGTACCGATTCGGGGGCCTGGGTGCCTGCCGCATCGAAGTTGTCCACAGCCTGCTGCACCAACCCCTGGCATTCCGCGATCAGCGCCTGCTCGCGGTTTTCGTCCCACACCCCCTGCCCGGCCATGAAACGTTGCATACGCTTGATCGGCTCTTCCAGCCAGGCCTGCTTGACCTCGTCCGCGGCCCGATAACGGGTGGCGTCGTCGGCAGTGGTGTGGTCGCCCAGGCGATAGCTCAGGCACTCCAGCAGCACCGGGCCCTTGCCATGCCGGGCGCGCTCCAGGGCGGCCCGCACCCGGTCGTACACCGCCAGCATATCGTTGCCGTCGACCTGTTCGCCGTGGAAGCCGGCACCTATGGCTTTCTGCGCCAGGGTCGGCGCGCCGCACTGGATGCGCCGCGGCACCGAGATCGCCCATTGGTTGTTGTTGATCACGAACACCACCGGCAACTGCCAGGCGCCCGCCACATTCAGGGCTTCGAGGAAGTCGCCCTTGCTGGTGGCGCCATCGCCACAGGTGGTCACCGCCACCCGGTGCTCGCCACGGATCTTGAACGCGCTGGCCACGCCGCAGGCATGCAGGGCCTGGGTGGCAATCGGCACGCAGATCGGGAAGTCCTCGGCCGCCGCCGGGTCGGCGAAGTCGCTGCCGCGCTCGTCGCCGCCCCAGTACAGCAGGATCTCCTCCATGCGCACTCCGCGCATCAGTTGCACGGCGGTGTCGCGGTAATAGGGCACCAGCACGTCTTCGGCGCGCATCAGGCTGCCGATGGCCACGCCTATGGCTTCCTGGCCGAGGGTCGGCGCGTAGGTGCCGATGCGGCCAGTGCGTTGCAGGGCTACGGCCTTCTGGTCGAACAGCCGGGTCAGGACCATCTGCCGGTAGAGCCGGGTCAGCAGATTGAAGTCGTCGGCCCAGGCCGGCAGGTCGCCGAGCAACTGGCCGTCCGGAGACAAATGGCGGGTATAGGGCAACGTGACCTTGTGGGACATCACAGGGCTCCTGGCACGCCGGGTCAGCGTGCAGTTGTCGCGCCCCGCGCTTGTGGCCCGGGGCTTACAAGGCGCAATGGCCGGGTAAGGCCTGCGCGCCTAGCGGTACAGCACACGCTCCGCCAGGTCGTCGGCCACCCGCGCCGGGGAGCGCTTTTCGGCCTGGGCGTGGGCGAAGACTTCGGTGAGGCGCTGGCTGATCTTCGACAGATGGGCAGTGATGGTCGACAGTTCTTCGCCGTGATGCTTGAGCGAGACGTAGATCAGCCCGCCGGCGTTGATCACGTAGTCCGGGGCATACAGGATGCCGCGATTTTCCAGCTGGTCGGCGACCTGCAGGTTGGTCAGCTGGTTGTTGGCCGAACCGGCCACCGCCGAGCAGCGCAGTTGCGCCACGCTGTGGCTGTTGAGCACCCCGCCCAGGCCGCAGGGCGCGAGGATGTCGCACGGGGTGCTGAGCAAGGCTTCGTGGGCGATCGGATGGGCGCCCAGTTGCTCCATGGCCAGTTGCACCTTGCCGGGGTCGATATCGCTGACCAGCAGTTCGGCGCCCGCCGCATGCAGCTGTTCGGCGAGGGCGAAGCCGACATTGCCCAGGCCCTGGATCGCCACTCGCAAACCTTCGAGGTTGTCGCTGCCCAGGCGCGCCATGGCGGTGGCACGGATGCCGGTAAACACTCCCATGGCGGCATGGGGCGCCGGGTCGCCGGAGGCCGTGGTGCTGGTGACATGCCGGGTCTGTTGCGCGATGCAATCCATGTCGGCGACCGAGGTGCCGCTGTCGATGGCGGTGATGTAGCGGCCGTCGAGTTGCTCGACACAACGGCCGAAGGCTTCGAACAGCGCGGCGCGGCTTTCGACATGGGGCGGACGGATGATGACGGCCTTGCCGCCGCCGTGGGGCAAGCCGGCCAGGGCGGCCTTGTAGCTCATGCCCTGGGCCAGGCGCACGGCGTCGACCACGGCACTTTCGTCGTCGGGGTAGGCCAGGTAGCGGCAACCTCCCAGGGCGGGCCCCAGGCGACTGCTATGAATGGCAATCACCGCCTTCAACCCGGTGGCCGGATCGACGCTCAGGTGCAGCGATTCAAGGCGAGTGCTTTGCATGAGAGCGAACATCGTAGGGCTCCCGAATCACTTCTTGTAGTCGCCAGTATAGGCTTGTGCATGAAAATTGCTGGAGCGCGCGGGAATAAGCCTGGGGGCCTTTGCGGGCTTTAGGAAATAACCTGCTACGGCATGTGTGCGGCACTGGACGAACGCCGGCGACGGGGCTAAAACGAGGCATTCGCCGGAGATTTCGATGAACCCGCGCCAAGCTTTCTTCGCCTGCCTGCAACAGTCCCCACCCGCGTTTTTCGAGGCGGCGCTGTGGATTGCGGCCGAACACAATGCCGAAGTCTCGCCCGGGGCATTGCTGCAGGATTTCCAGGAGCTGCAACAGCGGGTCAGCAGCGGCTTGCCGCTGTTGGCGGTCAGCGAACTGGGCCAGCCGCTGCTGCGGCGCCTGAACGACCTGGGTTTCCAGCAAGACGAATTCCTGCCGTTGCGGCCCCAGGCGGCGCTGCTGGACAAGGTCCTGGCCACCCGCCGCGGACAACCGCTGGTGTTGGCGCTGATCGCCCTGGAGCTGGCGCGGCGCCTGGAAATCCCCATGGTCGGGGTCAACTTCCCCGGGCACTTTCTGTTGCGCGTGCCCGGCGCCGACCATCTGCTCGATCCCTGCGGCGGTCGCCGCCTGTACCCCCACGATTGCCGTGAACTGCTGGAACGCCAGTACGGGCCGAACATCAAGCTGGCGGCCGAGCATCTGGCCACGGCCAGCCCGCAGCAGATGCTCCAGCGCCTGTCGCGCAACTTGCGCCAGCTGCACCTGAGCCACGACGACCATCTCAATGCGCTGATCGACGCCGAACGGGTGCTGGAACTGGGCAACGGCATCGCTTCCGACTACCTGGCCCGCGCCAGTCTCTACCAGCGCCTGGAGTGCCCCAATGCCGAACGCTTCGACCTGGAGCACGCCCTGCTGCTCAGTGAAGACCCGATCCAGCGCCTGCGCCTGACTGAACGCCTGGGGCACCTGCCGCCCAACAGCATCGTCCATTGACCCGCTTCTGTAGGAGCGAAGCTTGCTCGCGATAGCGTCCGGCCTGACACACCGCGTCGCCTCCATCGCCGGCAAGCCTGGCTCCTATAGAAACCTCAGCGTTGCTCGCGGGCGAACTTCACCGCCAGCGCATCCTGCTGTTCAGGGGTAGCGACCGGGCCAGCCTCGGGCGAACGCACCTGGATGATCAACAGCGCCGCGATCACCGCCGGCACCGCGCAAAAGAAGAAGATCTGCTGCACCGGGATGTGCATCGCCAGCAGCAGGCTGCCAAACAGCGGCCCGAGGATCGAACCGAAGCGCCCGACGCCCAGGGCCCAGCCGGTGCCGGTGGCGCGCACCTGGGCCGGATAGAAGTTGCTGGCAAAGGCGTTGAGGGTCAGTTGGCCGCCGATGATGCAGAAGCCGGCAGCGAAGACGAAGGCCACCAGATAACGCGGGTTGTCGTGGTTCAAGCCCAGCAGCAAGGTGCACAACGCAGCACCGGCCAGCACCGCCGAAAGCAACCGCACTTTGCGTTGCAAGCGGTCGGCGAACCAGGCCATGCAGATCGCCCCCAGGGTGCCGGCGAACAGGAACATCGAAGTCACCAGGTTCGCCTCGTTCAACCCCAGGCCGCTTTCCAGCAGCAGCGACGGCAGCCAGCTGATCATGAAATACAGCAGGATCAGGCTGACGAAAAAGGTCGACCAGATCAGCAGTGTCGGCCGCGCGTAACCATGGCGGAACAACTCGATCACCGTGAGCGTGCTGCCCTGCCCGGCTTCGTTCTGCTGGGCCGAGGCGGCCGGCGGCTGCCAGTCCGGCAGCATGCGTGCGGTGACTTTGCGCAGGCGCGCATAAGGCGGTGGGTCGCGCAGCAGGCGCGGCAAGGACTCGGGCAGGAACCAGACTAGAAACGGAAACAGCAACAATGGCGTGACGCCGCCGGCGAGGAACACCGCCTGCCAGCCGAAGCGGTCGATAAACCCGGCGGCGACAAAACCGCCCGCCGCACCGCCAAAGGAAAAGCCGCAGGCGGCCAGGGTCACCATCAGGGTGCGCAGGCGCGGCGGCGAATACTCCGACATCAGTGCCATGGCGCTGGGCATCGCTCCGCCCATGCCGATGCCGCAGATAAAACGCGCGGCCATCAGGGTGTTCAACGAGTCGGCGAACACCATCAGCACCGTGAGGCTGGCGTAGATCAGCACGCAGGCCAGGAGGATCCGTCGCACGCCAAACCGGTCGGCCAGCGGGGTCACCGCCAGCGAGCCCAGGGTCAGGCCCAGCAGGTTGGCGCTGAACACCGGACCGAACGCGGCCTTCTCCAGGCCCCAGTCCTGGGCCAGGGCCGGCACCACATAACCCAGCACCTGGGCGTCGTAGCCGTCGGTGACCAGCAACAGGGCCAGAAGCAGAAGAAGCAACCACTGATAACGCGACACCGGACGGGCGTCGAGCGCCGCCCGGAAACTGGCAATCTGATTGTGCATCGCAAGGTACCTGTTGGTTTTTATAGTTATGGAGCGCCGCGCCTCTGGACGGGCACGGTCAACCTGTAGCCGCTGCCGCAGGCTGCGATAAGGCCAAAGGCCTTCAGCCACCTCAAGATTCACGCCCCTTCGGGGCGATCGTCCGAACGCGGCCCGAACCTACGGCAGCGGCTACAGGGCCCGCATCAGGCGGGTGTATCGGGCTGGTTGGCCGGATGGGCTTGCTGGAAGGCCGGGTGTTCCGCCGCCAGGGCCGCGACCCGGCGAATCCGCGGGTAGGCCTCCAGCGGCACCTTGAAGCGCTCGGCGGCGTACAGTTGGGGAATCAGGCAAGTGTCGGCCAGGCCCGGCTGGTCACCGAAGCAATAGCCCTGCTCGCCGATCAGCTGCTCGATCGCCGCCAGGCCGTTGCCGATCCAGTGAGCGATCCATTCCTGCACCCGGGCTTCGTCGTAGCCCCACTGGCGCAACAGGTTCTGCGTGCCGGAGTTGTGCAGCGGATGGATATCGCTGCAGACCAGCAACGCCACGGCGCGCTCGTGGGCACGGGCCGCCAGTTCCTTGGAGAGCAGCGGCACCTGTGGATAACGTTCCTCGAGGTACTCGATGATGGCCAGCGACTGGATCAGCAGCTCGCCGTCGTCGGTACGCAAGGCCGGCACCCGGCCCTGGGGGTTGATCCGCAGGTATTCCGGCTGGCGGTTGGCGCCGCCGGCGGGCACCAGCAGGTTGACCGGCAGCGCCTGGTAATCCAGGCCCTTGAGCGCCAGCGCGATGCGCACCCGGTAGGACGCGGTCGAGCGGTAGTAGGTATAGAGTTCCATGGCGCGCCTCCGTTAACGGGCTGGCAGGATTTTGCCGCGGCATTCGCCGAAACCGATGGAGGCGAAACCCTCGCGACGGCAGCGGCCGCGCAGGATGATTTCGTCACCGTCCTCGAGGAACTTGCGCACCTCGCCGGACGCCAGCTCGATCGGCTTCTTACCGCCCTCGGTGATTTCCAGCAGGCTACCGAACTGATGGCTCTGCGGCCCTGACAAAGTGCCCGAACCGAACAGGTCGCCGGCCTGCAACTGGCAGCCGTTGACGCTGTGGTGGGCGACCATCTGCGCCACGGTCCAGTACATGTACTGGGTATTGCTCAGGGTCAGGCGGTGGGCCGGCAAGCCTTGCTCGCGCATCGCCGCGGTGAGCAGCAGCACTTCCAGCTCGATGTCCAGGCCACCGGCGGCCTGGTCGCGGTTGTCCAGCAGGTAAGGCAGCGGTTGCGGGTCGCCCTGGGGACGCGGCGCCTGGGCGCGGCGGAACGGTTCCAGGGCTTCGGCGGTCACCACCCACGGTGAGATGCTGGTGATGAAGCTCTTGGACAGGAACGGGCCCAGCGGCTGGTATTCCCAGGCCTGGATGTCCCGGGCCGACCAGTCGTTGAGCAGGCAAAAACCGGCGATGTGCTCACTGGCGTCGCCAATGGCGATCGACTCGCCGATGGCATTGCCCTGGCCGATCCAGATCCCCAGTTCCAGCTCGTAGTCCAGCCGGGCGCACGGGCCGAAGGTCGGCTCGCTCTGGCCGGCGGGCAGGGTCTGGCCTTTCGGCCGGCGCACGTCGGCGCCCGAGGGGCGGATGGTCGAGGCGCGGCCGTGGTAGCCGATCGGCACGTACTTGTAGTTCGGCAGCAGCGGGTTGTCCGGACGGAACAGCTTGCCGACGTTCTGCGCATGCTCGATGCCGACGTAGAAGTCGGTGTAGTCGGCGATCTGCGCCGGCAGGTGCATCTGGCAATCGGCGGCCAGGGGCAGCAGTTTCGCCCCCTGGGCTTCGACCTTCGCCTGCAGACTGCTGCCTTCGCCGAGCAATTCCAGCAGGCGCTCGCGCAGGGCGACGCGGGCCGGGCGGCCCAGGGCGAAAAAGGCATTCAACTGGCCGCCGCGGGTGGCTAGCACCGCAGCCCTGGCCGGGCCCTCGAACAGCCCGGCGTCCAGCGCCGCTTCCAGGTCGAAGATGTGCTCGCCGATGGCCACGCCGCTGCGCGGTGCCCCGCCGTCAAGGCTGAACACGCCCAGGGGCAGGTTCTGCAACGGGAAGTCGGCGTGATCGTTGGCGGAGGCAACCCAGCTGCGGGTGATGGTTGGCTGATTCATGGGTCATTTCCGATTCGGGTTGAAGGTAGCGGGCAGCGAGGCCCAGCAAGCATCGTAGTCGTTCTGCAATTGCGGGCATTCCAGGGCGAACTGGCTCGGGCGCAGCACCTGGCTGGTCTCGAACATGAAGGCCATGGTGTTGTCGATCTTCGACGGCTGCAGCTCGACGTTGATCGCCTTGGTGCAGGTCTCGCCGTCCGGACCGTGGGCGCTCATGCAACTGTGCAGCGAGGCGCCGCCGGGCACGAAGCCTTCGGCCTTGGCATCGTAGGCGCCCTGGATCAGGCCCATGTATTCGTTCATCAGGTTGCGGTGGAACCACGGCGGACGGAAGGTGTTCTCGGCCACCATCCAGCGCGGCGGGAAGATCACGAAGTCGAGGTTGGCCAGGCCATGCACGCTGGTGGGCGAGGTCAGCACGGTGAAGATCGACGGGTCCGGATGGTCGAAGCTGACGGTGCCGATGGTGTTGAAGCGGCGCAGGTCATATTTGTACGGCACGTTGTTGCCGTGCCAGGCCACCACGTTCAGCGGCGAATGATCCAGCTCGCAGCCCCACAGCTCGCCGAGGAATTTCTGCACCAGGGTGGTCGGCTGCTTGAGGTCTTCGTAGCGGGCGACCGGGGTCAGGAAATCCCGCGGGTTGGCCAGGCCGTTGCTGCCGATCGGCCCCAGGTCGGGCAGGCGCAGCGGCGCGCCGTGGTTTTCCGCGACGTAGCCCCGGGCCTGGGCATCCAGCAGTTCCACGCGGAATTTCAGGCCCCGGGGCAGCACGGCGATTTCCAGCGGCTCGACCTCCAGTACCCCCAGCTCAGTGGCGATGCGCAGGCGACCCTGTTCCGGCACCAGCAGCAACTCGCCGTCGGCGTTGAAGAACACCCGCTCCATGGAACGGTTGGCGCAATAGGTATGGATGCTGATCCCGGCGGGTTTCTGCGCCGCCGAGTTGGCGGCCATGCTCACCAGGCCGTCGATGAAATCGGTCGGCTCGGCGGGGATCTCCAGCGGGTTCCAGCGCAGGCGGTTGGGGGTGACCTCACCCAGCGGCCCGCCGGCCAGTTGCCGCCCCAGCTTGACGAACGCCGGATGGTTGGCCGACGGCTGGATACGGTACATCCAGGTGCGCCGCGCTTCGCTGCGAACCATGGTGAAGGCGGTGCCGGAGAAGAGTTCGGTGTAGAGGCCGTAGGGGGCTTTTTGCGGGGAGTTCTGGCCGACGGGCAAGGCGCCTGGCAGGGCCTCGCTGGAAAATTCATTGCCGAAGCCCGACTGGTACACCAGTGCGGACGTCGTGGAATCGCGGTTCATGGAGCCTCCTGGGCGGGGAGATGGCAGCGACCTGCGACTCCACGGGCGGAGCTCTGGGCACGCGTGCGTTATTTTTATCGTAATCCAATTACGGATAACGTAATTTGATTGGTATTGACCGTCAAGCTATAAAGACGCCCATTCGTCCCGGGATCACACCGCCTCCATGGAAAAACCGCGCAGCACCAGCGACAGCAATGGCAAACAGAAAGTCCGTTCGGCCGAGGTCGGCACCGACATCCTCAAGGCCCTGGCCGAGCTCTCGCCCGCCACCTCGCTGTCGCGCCTGGCCGAACATGTGCAGATGCCGGCGAGCAAGGTGCATCGCTACCTGCAGGCGCTGATCGCCAGCGGTTTCGCCGAGCAGAACACCGCCACCAACCACTATGGCCTGGGCCGCGAGGCCTTGCGGGTGGGCATGGCCGCGCTGGGCAGCATGGACGTGTTGAAGGTCGCCGCCCTGCCCCTGGCCGAGCTGCGGGATGAGTTGAACGAGACCTGCTTTCTCGCGGTCTGGGGCAACCAGGGCGCGACCGTGGTGCATATCGAACCCGCCGTGCGCGCGGTGACCGTGGTGACGCAACTGGGCTCGGTGCTGCCGCTGCTCAGCTCGTCCACCGGGCTGGTGTTCGGCGCCTATCTGCCGAACCGCGAAACCGTCGACTTGCGCGCGCAGGAACTGCAGGCCCACGCGCCCCATGCCCTGGCCGACGATCAGGCTTACGCTGCGCTGTGCGAGCAAATCCGCCAGCGCGGTTTGCACCATGTGCACGGCCTGCTGATGCCCGGCGTGGATGCCTTGTCGGCGCCGGTGTTCGACGCCACCGGCAAGATCGCCGCGGTGCTGACGGTGGTCGGCCCGACCTCGCTGTTCCACGCCGACGAAAACGGCCCGGCGGCGCAACGCCTGCTGGCCGCGGCCCACGCGGTGAGCTGGCGCATGGGGTATCAGCCCTAGGCAGCGGCTACGCCCACTCCAACACTTCGCCCAAGCCTCCTCCCAGGCTTGCTGTGAATGCGCCCTCGCAGGGCATGCGCGAGCGGCGTGCACCACTATTGCCCAGGCTGTAACAGTCCTTGTCCCGAATCGCTATTTTTCCTTGGCCGGCCAGCCCTTATTCTGGCCTCGCTCTCACGGCAAAGCGCCACGCAGAGCCGCCCAGGGGTGTGACCGCGCCACCTCGGGGGCAACAGAATTCAGAAGGTTTGAAGCAACGATATTCAGATCTTCACCGGGTGTTCACTGACGTTGATTTGTTGCTCCTTGATCTAACGTCTTCCTTCGGCCGCTGCCTTGCAGCGGCCTTTTTTATGCCTGGGTTTTCTCCAGATTCTTGCCGGCGGGGAGGCCTGGAAGGGAGCGATTCAACCCTGGGTGGGCGCTTCCGGCTCGCAGTGGAATCGATGCAACAGGCGATGGGCCACCGGCGCCAGGATCAGGCCGAAGGCAGCGACGAACACCAGGTTGGTATAGAGGCCGTAACTGGCGAAGAACAGCTTGCCCCCCGCCGTGGCCGGCATGGTCGCCGGCCCGATGCCGCCGAGCATCATCGCTGCGTTGAACAGCGCGTCGTAGCCGCTGATGCCCGGCTCGAAATACAGGTGCCCGGCAATCCCCAGCAGCAGGGAGAAGCCAATCAGCCCCAGGGTGGCCAGGATGTGCAGGAACAGGCGGCGCAGGAACAGCAGGCGCGACAACAGCGGCTGGGTCTTGGATTCGTACATGGGCAGCGGGTCCTTATGCGGTCGATGTTGATCGAGCATAGAGACCAACCCACAAGGAGTACAACCGCGCGGGCCGCGGTTGTACGGAGTGATGCGGGTCAGCCGGCAGGCGGCCTCAGAGCGTGTATTTCTGCAGGTTCTGCATCATCTCTTTCAAGGCCTCGATATTGTCCTTGGGGTGGGCCGCGCCTTCGAAGTCGCAGATCTGCTGCCAGTGGGCGGCGACATCGTCCGGGGAGAAACCTTGGCGCGGGTCAAAGCCCAGGCCCAGGCTGCGCTCCCAGCGCACCTTGCCCATCCAGCCGCCGCCGACCTCGAACAGGCCGGAGGTCTCCTGGCAATTCTCGCTGCCCAGGTACACCACCAGCGGGCTGACCAGCTCGGGTTTGAGTTGCTCGAACACCTGCGGCGGAATCAGCCCCTCGGTCATCCGGGTGCCGCCGGTCGGCGCGATAGCGTTGACCAGGATGTCGTGCTTGCGGCCTTCGAGGGCCAGGGTGCGGGTCAGGCCGTAGAGGCCGAGCTTGGCCATGCCGTAGTTGGACTGGCCGAAGTTGCCGTAGATGCCGGAGGTGGACGCGGTGAAGATCACCCGGCCATAGCCCTGCTCGCGCATATGCGGCCAGGCGGCGCGGGTCACCTTGTAGGCGCCTTCGACGTGGACGCGATACACCAGGTCCCAATCGGCGTCCTCCATCTTGTGGAAGGTCTTGTCGCGCAGGATGCCGGCGTTGTTCACCACCACATCCACCCGGCCGAAGGCATCCAGGGCGTGCTGCACGATCTTGTCGCCGTCGGTCACCGAATCGTGGTTGGCCTCGGCGATGCCGCCGGCCTCGCGGATCTGTGCCACCACCCGGTCGGCCGCCGAGGCACTGGCGCCCTCGCCCTGGGTCGAGCCGCCCAGGTCGTTGACCAGCACCTTCGCCCCATGCCTGGCGAACAGCAACGCATGAGCCCGCCCCAGGCCACCGCCGGCACCGGTGACGATCACGACTTTATTCTCGAAGCGTACAGACTCACTCATACCGAACTCCCGCGGGCCAGATGGACAGGAGCCCGAGTGTCAGGCACGGGGCTCGTGGTCACAATCAACACGGCTGGGGCTGAATGGTGGGCAATAAGGCAGGGGGATGATCGAGGGACGCACCGGCCAGCCCCCGGGAGGTTGGGGACTGGGCCGGTCTATCCCGGCGTCAGGAACAGGCCAGTTGTTGCGGCGGCAACTCGAGGTTTTCGCGAAAGGCCAGATAGTGCTGGAGCACCTGGACCGGTGCCTCGGTCTGCGGGTAATGCCCGATGTCGGTCAGCAGCACCGTATCCGGGTCGGGAATCAGCTCACGGTAACGCTCGACCATGTGCGCCCCGGAAATCGGATCCACCGCCCCGTCGATCACCCGCAGCGGCACCTCGCCCCGCTGCATCGCGCTCACCCAGCGATCGCGCTGCGCCCGGCGTTCGGGAATGTAGCCGATCAGTTTGTGCAGGATCCGCACGCCGCCATTGGCGTTCACCAGGCTCCAGAAATCATCCAGCGCACTTTCGCTGGGCCGGGTCTGCGGGCCGAAAATCTGACCGAAGATCTTCGCCAGGCCTTCACGGCTGAAGGCGCGGCCGAGCATCCAGCCCAGGGGGCTGAGCAGCAGCTTCTGGGTCAGCACCGGCCGATGGGTTTCCGGGAACAGGCCGCCATTGAGGAACACGCAACTGGCGATCTCGCTCCGATCTTCGTAGTGCCGGGCGAGCAGTTCCTGGGCGACGCTGTCGCCATAGTCGTGGGCCAGCAGGTGCACCGGAGCATCGATCCCCAGGTGTTGGAGCAGTGCCTGTTGCAGGTCCGCCTGCTCCAGCAGGCTGTACTCATGCTCCCGGGGCTTGGCCGAGTCGCCGAACCCCAGCATGTCGCAGGCGATCACCCGGTAGCGAAGGGCCAGGGGTTGCCACAGGTAGTGCCAGTCCCAGGCGGCGGTGGGAAAGCCATGGATCAGCAGCAGCGGCTCGCCCTGCCCCGTGGCCCAGTAACGAATGGCCTGGCCGCGAAACTCGAAGCTATGTCCGCGCTGGCGCCACACACACAGAGGAATCTCGGTGATAGCCATCAGAATTTATAACCCGCGTCTTGTTGGTCGAGTTTGCGCAGCAGCGCCGGCCACGCCAGCGCGCCCCCCATGCCTTGAGCGCTCTTGGTGACCCCGGCGATCATCGCCCTGGCCCCGGCGAGGATCTGCGGTTCGATGGCGATCAGTTGCGCCGCGCCATTCTGCGCCAGCACCTGGATCTCGCAGGCACGCTGGAAGGTGAACATCATCAGGAAGGTGTCGGCGATGGTGCCGCCGCAGGTGAGCAGGCCGTGGTTGTGCAGCATCAGGAAGTTGCTGTCGCCCAGGTCGGCCTGCAGCCGGACCTTTTCCTCAGGGTTCAGGGCCACGCCCTCATAGGCGTGATACCCCAGGCTCGAGAGGACGAACAGCGACTGCTGGCTGATGGGCAACACCCCCTGGCGCTGCGCGGACACCGCGACCCCGGCCGCGGTGTGGGTGTGCAGCACGCAGGCCACATCGTGCCGCGCCTCGTGCACGGCGCTGTGGATGGTGTAGCCGGCGGGGTTGATGTCGTAGGGGCTGTCCATCAGCTTGTTGCCGGCCTGGTCGACCTTCACCAGGCTGGAGGCGGTGATCTCATGGAACATCAGGCCGAACGGGTTGATCAGGAAATCTTCGGTACCAGGGACCTTGGCGGAGATGTGGGTGAAGATCAGATCGTCCCAGCCATGCATCGCCACCAGGCGGTAGCAGGCGGCCAGATCGACGCGGGTCTGCCATTCGGCGGCGCTGACCCGGTCTTTCACACTCGATGTCGACTGAACGGAGGATAGGCTCACGGCGATGACCTCAGTGACGGCAGTTTTTATTGTTTTTTTTAGGGCGTGGAAACCAGTCTAGTCAGCCCCTCGGGTTCAGGTAGTTGCATTGGCAGCCAGCTTACTGACCAAACGGGTCAGTGGTCGTTTTTGTTCCGGACGGCGCCGGCAACGTCAAAGCAACGACGCCAATAAAGGCGCGGCGAACAGGTTCAGCAGGCCGGTCAGGACCATCACCAGCCCCGCCACGGAGCCCTCTTCGCCACCGACTTCATGGGCCCGGCTGACCCCGGCGCCGTGGGCGCCGACCCCGAACAGCGCACCCCGGGCCAGGGCGCTGCGCAGCGGCAGCCATTTGAGCAGGACACCGCCGAGCATCGCGCCGAACACCCCGGTGAACATCACGAACACCGCTGTCAGTTCGGGCACGCCCCCCAGGTCGTGGGCCAGCGGCATGGCGAACGGCGTGGTGATCGAACGCGGCACCAGGGACATCGTCACCGCGCTGTCCAGGGCCAGCACCCGGGCCAGCCCGAAGGAACTGGCGATGGACGCCGCGCTGCCCGCCAGCATGCCCAACAGCAACGCCGACCAATGCCGCGCCAACAGCTGCCGCTGCTGCCAGATCGGCACCGCGAACGCCACGGTGACCGGGCCCAGTACCAGCATCAGCCAATGGGTATTGGCGGAGTATTCGGCATAGGCGGTGTGCAGCGGCACGGCGATCGCCAGCAGCAGGGCCGGTACCAGGATCAGCGGCGACAACAGGTAGCGTCCGGTGCGCCGGTAGATCCAGCGGCTGAACAGGTAGGCGACCAGGGTCAGCAGCAGCCAGAACATCGGCATGGGCTCAAGCGTCATGACGCATTCTCCAGCGGCACACCCACTCCACCGTGAACGCGGTGACCAGCATCACCATCAGCGTGCTGACGCCAATCACCAGCAGAATCCGCCAACCGTCCTGGCGCAGCAGGCCGCCATAATCCAGCAGGCTCATCAGCGCCGGTATGAAGAACAGCAGCATCTCGGCCATCAGCAGCCCCGCGCCCATCTGCAGCATGGCCGGCTTGACCCAGCCCAGGGCGAACGCCAGCAACAGCAGGGCCAGGCCGATCACCCCGCCGGGAATCGGCCACGCCAGCCAAACGGCCAGCTGGCAGCCAAACAGATAAATAGCCAACAACACCGCCAGTTCGGATAACAGGCGGCCCAGGCGTTTGAAAGTGGAAGCGTTCATGGCATTCGGTCCTCGCAGGCCTACATTTTAGGCAAGCGCCTGCCATCACCGAAGCGAATTGTTAGACTGGAAGCCATTCCATAATGGAATTAACCGCAGGGAACCGAGAGCATGGACTTCAAACAGCTGCGCAGCTTCGTCGAAGTGATTCATCAGGGCGGCTTCACCCAGGCCGCCAAGACCCTGCACATCAGCCAGTCGGCGGTGAGCAAGCAGGTCGCTCAACTGGAGCAGAGCCTCGGCACGCCGCTGCTGGATCGCCAGGGCTCGCACATCCACCTCACTGCCGCCGGAGGGGTGGTGCTGCAACGCGCCGAAGGCATGCTGCGCCTGCGCAACGAGCTGCTCAGCGAACTGGACGACCTGAGCCAGCTGGCCCGCGGCGAACTGCGCCTGGGCCTGCCGCTGCTGGGCAGCGATGCGCTGTTCGCCGGCCTGTTCGCCGAGTACCGCCAGCGCTACCCGAACATCAGCGTGCAACTGCTCGAAGGCGGCAGCCTGAATATCGAACAGGCGGTGCTCAACGGCGAAGTGGAGATCGGCGGCAGCCTCACTCCCAAGGACCCGGCCTTCGCCTACCAGCCGTTCTGCGACGAACCGCTGGATGCGTTGCTGCCCACCGAGCATCCCCTGGCGAGCAAGGCCCAGGTGCGCCTGGAGGAACTGGCGGACACGCCATTCCTGCTGTATCAGCGCAGTTTTGTGCTCAACGACCGGCTGTTGCAGGCCTGCCAGCAGCTGGGGTTCACCCCCAAGGAAGGCGGGCGCAGCGGCCAGGCGGACTTTCTCGCCGCCCTGGTGGCCGCCGGGCAAGGCGTGGTGCTGTTGCCCAGCGTGGTGGCGCGCGGCCTGGTCCGCCCCGGCGTGGTGCGCCTGACCCTGAAGGCACCCGACTATCTGCGCTGGGACATCGCCTTCATCTGGCGCCAGGGCGCCTATCTGTCCAAGGCCGCACAAGCCTGGCTGGCGCTGCTGCGCGAACTCCCGGTCAGCCGCGCAAAGCGCTGATCAGCTCGGCCAGCCAGGGCTCGGCGTCGGTTTCCGGGGTCACGCTTTCGCTGGCGTCCAGGCGCAGCATGCCCAGCACTTCCCGCAGGCCCAGCTCGGCGAACAGCTCGCGCATCTGCTCGCCACCGCCACAGAAGGTATCGCCATAGCTCGAATCGCCCAGGCCGATCACCGCGCTGGGCAAACCGCGCCAGGCCGCCGGCAGTTGATCGCGCAGGGCCGAATACAGCGGCAGCAGGTTGTCCGGCAGCTCGCCCATGCCGGTGGTCGAGGTCACGGCCAGGAAGGCCTCGGGGCCGAACGCCTGGAGGTCCGCCAGGGTCGCGCGGGGGTTGTGCCAGGCTTCGAAACCTGCGGCACCGAGGAGCTTGGCGGCGTGCCGGGCGACTTCTTCAGCCGTGCCGTACACCGAGCCGGAAAGGATGGCGACTTTCATCAATCTGATCCTGAAGCTGAGTAAAAGACTGGGATATTAACAGTTGCGCGAAAAAATCCAGCCTTGTAGCGTGATTTCCCGGTAATGGCCAGTGGACAGCTCCGCGCCATCTCTTAGAATTCCCCACCTGCCGATCGACTGCGGAACACCCCCGATGATCAACGCCCACCTGCTGCAACTGGTGATCAACGCCTCCAACGACGGGATTGTCGTCGCTGAACAGGAAGGCGAAGACAACATCATCATTTACGTGAACCCGGCGTTCGAACGGCTCACCGGCTACAGCGCCGACGAGGTGCTGTACCAGGATTGCCGCTTTCTCCAGTCGGGCGACCGCGACCAACCCGGGCTGGCGGTGATTCGCCAGGCCCTGGGCAGTGGCCAGCCCTGCCGCCAGGTGCTGCGCAACTACCGCAAGGACGGCAGCCATTTCTGGAACGAGCTGTCGATCACCCCGGTGTTCAACGAGAGTGACCAGCTGACCTATTTTGTCGGCGTGCAGAAAGACGTGACGGTCCAGGTCAAGGCCCAGCAACGGCTGGCGCAGGTGGAACAGGAACTGGCCGAAACCCGCGCGCAACTCGCCGCTTTGCAGGCGACGAGCGGCTCTAACAAGACGCAGAATTAAGTGTCAGTACGTTTGATCGCCCCTGACTTTGTAACCATTTCCTTCGAGCCACATCATGCGCCGTGACTCTCTTCTCACCCAGGATGAACTGGACTTCATCCAGACCATGCAGCACAACCCGCAGCTCAATGTGCGGGATGCGACGTCGAGCCTGCTGGTCAACGGCGGCTCACAGATCCGCGACCTGCTCACCCGCCTGGCGGCCAACGAGCAGGTGACCATCCAGGCGCATTTTGAAAACCAGCAGATGACCTTCCCCCTGCACCTGGTGGAAGACGAGTTCCACGCGCTGCACCTGCGCCTGGGGGTGCCGAGCATCTTCGAAGACGGGCCGCGGGTCCGGCCCTGGCGCCTGACCCTGGACGAACCGGTGGCCCTGGAAAACATCAAGGGGCAGCCCACCCAGTTGTGGGTTCATGAGGTGTCGTTCAACGGGGTGTTGCTGGAGATTCGCAACCGGACCAAACCGCCGAAGCAGTTCGCCCAGTGGTTCAGCCCCTCGGGCTACGAGCGTATCGCCCTGCGCGGCCGCCTCGAGCGCCAGACCGACAGCGGCTTCCATGCCTATCGGTTGAGCCAGACCGACCGGGATGAAACCGAGCGCCTGCGCCAGTTCATCCTGCAACAGCACCGCCTGGCCCACCCCGACCTGCACCTCTGAGGCGGCACGTTCCCTTCAGGTATCGAGCGTACCGCCGAGGAACTGCCGCAGCCTCTGCATCATCAAGCGCCCATCACTCCCCAGGCAGCCCACCGACGCATTCAGGCTGTCCTGGGCCAATTCGGCCACCTCTCCTGCCAGCATCAGCGGACAATCCAGGGTCAGTGCCAGGCGGTTCAACCGGCGCGGCAGCTCCGCGGCCGGTGCATGATTGGAAAACAGCACCAGCGCCCGGGGTTTGATCTTCTCGCAGACCAGGGTCAGCTCATCGAACGGCTGCCCCAGCGCCAGCACCCTGACCTCCACTTCGGCACTGCCCAGCATCAGCGCCGCCACCAGCGACTCCAGCTCGTGGCCTTGATCGGCCAGCGCCGCCAGCAGCACCGGACGCGCCTGGCTGCAGCGCTGCAACAGCAGGCGCTGCACGATCCGCGCCCGCAGGAAGTGGTCGAAGAACAGCCATTCGCTGGTATGGCCGTAAGGCTCCCGCTGCTGCGCCAGATGCCTCCAGAACGGCATGAGAATGTCCTGGAACACCACCGGCAACGAATAGCTGGAGAAGATCTGCCCGTACAGCCGCTCCAGCTGTGGCTCGTCGAACTCGCCGACGGCCCGCTTGAGTTGCCCCTGCCATTGCCGGTCGCTGCCCGGTTCGCCGCTGCCGGGCAGCGCCGGGGGGGGGTCGCGGGTGGCACGGGTCTTGGCGAGGATCTGGCCGACCTTACCGACCGCGACGCCACGTTCGATCCAGCGCAGAATCTCGCGGACTGTCTCAATATCGTGCATCGAGTACAAACGACGCCCACTTTTGGTGCGCACTGGCTGGATCAACCCGTAGCGCCGCTCCCAGGCCCGCAGGGTCACCGGGTTGACTCCCGTCAGCCGTGACACTTCCCGAATGGGCAACGGATCGTCCGGCGCGGGCTGGTCGAGGGCCGGGGCCGGGCGGGCAAGTTCAGTCAGGACGGGCATCTGGGCGGCAAACACCGGAGGGCGAAGTGGCAGTCATTCTACTCCCCATCGGCGACGGTTCCTCAACAGAGGGCGAAGCGACGGCCGTCTCTGGTGTATTTGTCACAATAAGGAATAATCCTTGCTTGCTTGCAAGACGCAGCCCGACACCCCGGCGCTGCGTCCGGCGTATGGCCTTACCCAGGCCACGCATTCGTTTTACGGAGATACATAATGTCTACCTCACCCGTCACCCTGATGGTTGCCCGGCGTGTCGCCGATGGTCGTTACCAGGACCTGATCGCCTGGCTGCGCGAAGGCGAACAACTGGCCACCGACTTCCCCGGTTATCTCGGTTCCGGTGTGCTTGCCCCGCCGCCCGATGACGACGAATTCCAGATCATCTTCCGCTTCGCCGACGAGCAGACCCTGCACGTCTGGGAGCACTCCGCCTCGCGTACCGCCTGGCTGGCCCGCGGCAGCGACCTGTTCGCCCATCCCCATGAACATCGGGTCCGCGGCATCGACGGCTGGTTCGGCGCAGCCGGCCAGCGCCCGCCGCGCTGGAAGCAGGCAGTGGCCATCTGGCTGGCGTTCTTCCCGGTGTCGCTGATCTTCAACTTCATCCTCAGCCCACTGCTGGGCGAGCTCGGCCTGGTGCCCCGCGTGCTCGTCAGCACCCTGGCCCTGACGCCGCTGATGGTCTACTGGTTCATTCCGCTCTCCACCCACCTGTTGTCCGGGTGGCTGAACAGCACCCCAGCCCGCCCGCTGCCAACGGCGCCTTCCGCGCAGAACCCTTGAGCGGGCGCTGCAGGAGCCAGGCTTGCCGGCGATGAACGACAACCCGGTCTGACCGCCAGACCGCAGTGCCGCCCTCGGGTCATCGAGCATCGAGCGGCCGCTCCTGCAGCCCCTTGGGCGAAGCCGGTAGCGCGCTGTTATAGTTTGGCTCTACCCGCGACTCGAGCCGTTCATGACTACTTCCCCTGCCCCGATCCTGATCACCGGCGCCGGCCAGCGTGTCGGCCTGCATTGCGCATTGCGCCTGCTGGAAGAAGGTCACCGGGTGATCGTCAGCTATCGCAGCGAACGCCCGGGCGTCGCCACCTTGCGCGAGCGGGGCGCGATTGCCCTGTTCGCCGACTTTTCCAGCGAGGCCGGGATCCGGGCGTTCATCGCCGACCTGCACAACCACACCGACAGCCTGCGGGCGATCGTGCACAACGCCTCGCAATGGCGGGAGGAAACACCCGGCCAGGAAAGCGCGGCCTTCACCGACATGTTCAGCGTGCACATGCTCGCGCCCTACCTGATCAACCTGCATTGCGCCGACCTGTTGCGGCGTTCCAGCCCCGCCGACATCGTGCATATCGGCGACGATGTCACCCGCCGCGGCAGCAGCAAGCACATCGCCTATTGCGCCACCAAGGCCGGCCTCGACAGCCTGACCCTGTCCTTCGCAGCGAAATACGCGCCGCAGATCAAGGTCAACGGCATCGCCCCGGCCCTGTTGATGTTCAACCCCGACGACGACGCGGCGTACCGCGCCAAGGCCCTGGCCAAGTCCGCCCTGGGCATCGAGCCCGGCTGCGAAGTGATCTACCAGAGCCTGTGCTACCTGCTCGACAACCCTTATGTCACCGGCACCACCCTGACCGTCAACGGCGGGCGGCACGTCAAGTAAGCCTTCCCGCGAGGACGCTGCATGAACCTTTCCCTGCCCCAGCACTACCGCGAGATCCTCAAGGATCTGGGCGAAGACCCCGAGCGCGAAGGCCTGCTCGACACCCCGCAACGCGCGGCCAAGGCCATGCAATACCTGTGTCATGGCTATGGCCAGACGGTGGAGGACGTGGTCAACGGCGCGCTGTTCGCCTCCGACAACGATGAAATGGTCATAGTCGCCGACATCGAGCTGTATTCGTTGTGCGAACATCACCTGCTGCCCTTCATCGGCAAGGCCCATGTGGCTTATATTCCCACCGGCAAGGTGCTGGGCCTGTCGAAGATCGCGCGGATCGTCGACATGTTCGCCCGCCGCCTGCAGATCCAGGAAAACCTCACACGGGAAATCGCCGACGCGGTGCAACGGGTGACCCAGGCCGCCGGGGTCGCGGTGGTCATCGAAGCCCAGCACATGTGCATGATGATGCGCGGTGTCGAGAAGCAGAACTCGACCATGCACACCTCGGTGATGCTCGGGGCCTTCCGCGACTCCAGCACCACCCGCCAGGAATTCCTGCAATTGATCGGACGGAGCAAGTAGCAATGCCACAACTTCAGCCAGGAATGGCTCGCATCCGGGTCAAGGACCTGTGCCTGCGGACCTTCATCGGAATCAACGAGGACGAGATCCTCAACAAGCAGGATGTGCTGATCAACCTGACCATCCTGTATGCCGCGCAAGACGCCGTGCGCGACAACGACATCGACCATGCGCTGAACTACCGCACCATCACCAAGGCGATCATCGCCCACGTGGAGGGCAACCGCTTTGCCCTGCTCGAGCGCCTGACCCAGGAAATCCTCGACCTGATCATGGCCAACGCATCGGTGCTGTACGCCGAGGTCGAAGTCGACAAACCCCACGCCCTGCGTTTCGCCGAGTCGGTGTCGATCACCCTCGCGGCCAGCCGCTGATATCATCCGCGCCACATTTGATCGCACAGAGCCGAACATGACCGAGCAACAACGCCTGGAACTCGAAGCCGCCGCCTTCCGCCGCCTGGTCGCGCACCTGGACAGCCGCAAGGACGTGCAGAACATCGACCTGATGAACCTCGCCGGCTTCTGCCGCAACTGCCTGTCCAAGTGGTACAAGGCCGAGGCCGACGAACGCCAGATCGAGGTCAGCCTCGATGAAGCCCGTGAAGTGGTGTACGGCATGCCCTACACCGAGTGGAAGAATCTCTACCAGAAAGAAGCCAGCGCCGAGCAGCAAGCCGCGTTCGCCAAAGGAAAACCCCATGACTGACCTGAACACCCTGCGCGCCAGCCTCAAGAGCGGCGAGCACGTCTTCGCCGACACCCTGGCCTTTGTCGCCGCCGGCTACGACTACCAGCCCCAGGCCTTCGACAACGGTGGCGTGGCGAACGCCGCCGGGCAGAACGAAGGTTCGTGCAAGACCTTGGGCCTGGCCCTGCTGGAAGGCTTGAGCGACGAAGAAGCGCTGCTGGCGTTCGGCGAACATTACCGCTCGGTGCTGGCGACCCCCGAAGGCAGCGATCACGGCAACATCCGCGCGCTGATCGCCCATGGCCTGGCGGGGGTGAAATTCGCGCAGCAGCCGTTGACCCGCAAAGCTTGAGACCATAACCCTGTAGCCGCTGCCGCAGGCTGCGATAGGTCCGCAGGACCTCCGACGCCCTCAAAAGCTGCGCCCGCTTCGCGGTCGATCGCAGCCTCGCGCTGCTCGGCAGCGGCTACGGGATTGCGTGATCCATAAAAAAACCGGCTTGCGCCGGTTTTTTCATTGCAACGATCGCAGCATCACGCGTTCTGCAGGCCGTCCAGGTAACGCTCGGTGTCCAGGGCCGCCATGCAGCCGGCGCCGGCCGAAGTAATGGCCTGACGGTACACGTGGTCGGCCACGTCGCCGGCGGCGAAGATGCCTTCGATGCTGGTCGCGGTGGCGTTGCCTTCGCGGCCGCCCTGCACCACCAGGTAACCGTCCTTCAGGGTCAGTTGGCCTTCGAACAGCGAAGTGTTCGGGGTGTGGCCGATGGCGATGAACACGCCGTCGACCTTGATCTCGTCGAAGCTGCCGTCGTTGTTCTTCAGGCGGGCACCGGTAACGCCCATATTGTCGCCCAGCACTTCGTCCAGGTTGGCGTTGAGCTTGAGTTCGATCTTGCCTTCGGCAACCCGGGCGTTGAGCTTGTCGATCAGGATCTTCTCGGCGCGGAAGGTATCGCGACGGTGGATCAGGGTGACCTTGCTGGCGATGTTGGCCAGGTACAGGGCTTCTTCGACAGCGGTGTTGCCGCCGCCGACCACGGCCACTGGCTTGTTGCGGTAGAAGAAACCGTCGCAGGTCGCACAGGCCGACACGCCTTTGCCCATGAACGCTTCTTCCGAAGGCAGGCCCAGGTAACGGGCGCTGGCGCCGGTGGCGATGATCAGGGCATCGCAGGTGTAGGTCGCGCTGTCGCCGGTCAGGGTGTACGGCTTGGCGGCGAAGTCCACGGCATTGATGTGATCGAAGACGATTTCGGTTTCGAAACGCTCGGCGTGTTCACGCATGCGCTCCATCAGCGCCGGGCCGGTCAGGCCATGGACGTCGCCCGGCCAGTTGTCGACTTCGGTGGTGGTGGTCAGCTGACCGCCGGCCTGCATGCCGGTAATCAGCAGCGGCTTCAGGTTGGCGCGGGCGGCATAGACCGCGGCGCTGTAACCGGCAGGGCCGGAACCGAGAATAATCACACGCGAATGACGTACATCAGACATGACTCACTCCTATCGACCGGCCCGGACAACTGGCGCGGAACGCCGGATTGCCGGCTGGAATAAAAAAGGACGGCGAAAGCACTTGGGGAAGGCTTCGGGTTCGCCGGTCCAAAAATAATGGGTGCAGCGTATAGAGGGGGCGAAGATTAAGGAAATACGGTTTAACAATCCAGCTCATAGGTGGTCTCTATCCGGTACCGGCGACTTTACCGGTGCCTTTGTTACAGCTGATGTCGATCCTGCGACCACGCTTTCGCCTGTAGGGCAAAGCCGGTAAGGTCGGCGCGTTTCCCCTAGTACGGAGCTCCTTATGCCCGCCCCTGCCCTGTCCGGCCCGCAATACCTGCGCGAAGGCCTCAAGCTGGTCCTCAGCCCCGGCCTGCGCCTGTTCGTCCTGCTGCCCCTGCTGATCAACCTGGTGCTGTTCGTCGGATTGATCTATTTCGCCGGTCACCAGTTCAGTCTCTGGGTCGACCGCCTGATGCCTTCCCTGCCGGACTGGCTGAGTTTCTTGAGCTACATCCTCTGGCCCTTGTTCGTGCTGCTGGTGCTGCTGATGGTGTTCTTCACCTTCACCATGCTGGCCAACGTGATCGCCGCGCCGTTCAACGGTTTTCTCGCGGAGAAAGTCGAAGTGGTGGTGCGTGGCACCGACGACTTCCCGCCCTTCAGCTGGGGCGAACTGTTCGCCATGATCCCGCGCACCCTGGCCCGGGAAATGCGCAAGCTGGGCTATTTCCTGCCGCGGGCCATCGGCCTGTTCATCCTGTCCTTCATCCCCGTGGTGAACCTGATCGCCGCGCCGCTGTGGCTGCTGTTCGGCGTGTGGATGATGGCGATCCAGTACATCGACTACCCGGCGGACAACCACAAGATGAGCTGGCAGGACATGCTCGCCTGGCTGCGGGCCAAGCGCTGGCAGAGCATGAGCTTCGGCGGGATCGTCTACCTGGTGCTGCTGATTCCGCTGGTCAATATCCTCATGATGCCGGCCGCCGTGGCCGGGGCGACGCTGTTCTGGGTGCGTGAACGCGGTGCGGAAAATCGCGTGACCAACCAGGGCTGACGGGTCACAAATCCATCATCGCAACGTCACAATGACGACATGGCCTCGGCTGACACTGAGGCCATGACGACAGCTCTGCATATCACCCTGATCACCGAAACCTTCCCACCGGAAATCAATGGCGTGGCCAACACCCTTGGTCGCCTGTGCGATGGCCTGCGCGCCCGCGGCCATCAGGTGGAGCTGATCCGTCCGCGCCAGGGCAGCGATCAGAGCCGGGCCAGCGACGACGGCCTGCTGCTGTGCCGGGGCTGGCCGCTGCCGGGTTACCCGGGGCTGCAATGGGGCCAGTCGTCGATGCACAAGCTGCTGCGGCGCTGGAAACGCCATCGCCCGGACGTGCTGTACATCGCCACCGAGGGTCCGCTGGGCCTGTCCGCGCTAAGGGCGGCCCGGCGCCTGGGGATTTCCGTGGTCAGCGGGTTCCACACCAACTTCCAGCAGTACTCCAGCCAGTACGGCCTGGGTTTGCTGACGCGCCTGCTGACCCACTACCTGCGCTGGTTCCACAACCGCTCCAAGCTGACCCTGGTGCCCAGCGCCAGCCAGCGCCTGGAGCTGGAGCGGCGCAACTTCGAGCGCCTGGCGCTGCTGTCCCGCGGGGTCGACAGCCAGCTGTTCCATCCGACCAAGCGCCTCGGCGAATTGCGCCAAGGCTGGGGCCTGGGCGCCGACGATATCGCGGTGATCCACGTTGGCCGCCTGGCGCCGGAGAAGAACCTGGGCCTGCTCAAACGCTGTTTCGAACAGCTGCAGAAGACTTATCCACAGCAGCCCATGAAATTGATCGTGGTCGGCGATGGCCCGCAACGGGCGATCCTGGAAAAGGAGCTGCCGGACGCCGTGTTCTGCGGCTCGCAGCGCGGCGAGGCGCTGGCCAGTCACTATGCGTCGGGGGATCTGTTTCTGTTCCCGAGCCTGACCGAAACCTTCGGCAACGTGGTACTCGAGGCCCTGGCTTCAGGGCTGGCGGTGGTGGCTTACGACCAGGCCGCTGCAGCCCAGCATATTCGCCATGGCTACAACGGCGTGCTGGCGATGCCCGGGGACGAAAGCGCGTTCTGCGACGCCGCCAGCTGGCTGCTGGAGGAGCCCGAGACCTTGCGCCGGGTGCGCCTCAATGCCCGGCAGCACGCCAGCCGCCAGGGCTGGGCGGCGATCATCGAACAGTTTGAAACCCAGCTGCGCGGTGCCTGCCAGGAAGACGTGGTGGTGCCTGAGGGACGGTTGTTGCCCTAGATTCAACAGCATCGTAGGCAAGCCTCGCTCCTATAGGAATCACCCTTCGTGTAGGAGCGAGGCTTGCCCACGATGGCATTTCCAGGTTTGCGCTTACACCAGCGTCATCAACGCCTCACGGCTGAACGGCAGGATCTCCTGCTCGCGGCCGTCACGCACCTTCTGTGCCCAGTCTGGGTCCACCAGCAAGGCGCGGCCTACCGCCACCAGGTCGAACTCGTCGTTGTTCAGGCGCTCCAGGAGTTTTTCCAGGCTCGCCGGCTGCGCCACCTTGTCGGTGTTGACCATGAACTGCAGGAACTCGCCGTCGAGGCCGACGCTGCCCACAGTGATGGTCGGCTTGCCGGTGAGCTGGCGGGTCCAGCCGGCCAGGTTCAAGTCGGAACCTTCGAACTCCGGCTCCCAGAAACGCCGGGTCGAGCAATGGAAGATATCCACACCGGCGTCCGCCAGCGGCTTGAGGAACTCGCCCAGGGCCTCGGGGGTTTGCACCAGGCGGGCGCTGTAGTCCTGCTGCTTCCATTGCGAGAAACGGAAGATGATCGGGAAGTCCGGGCCCACCGCGGCGCGCACGGCCTGGATCAGTTCGATGGCAAAACGCGAACGACCGGCCAGGTCGCCGCCGTACTCGTCGGTACGCTGGTTGCTGCCTTCCCAGAAGAACTGGTCGATCAGATAACCGTGGGCACCGTGGATCTCCACGCCGTCCATGCCGATGCTCTGGGCATCCCGGGCGGCCTGGGCGAAAGCCGCGATCACCTCGCGGATGTCATCCTGGGTCATGCCGTGGACCAGCACCTGGCCGTCCTTGAGTTTTTCCGACGGGCCATAGCCCGGCACGCTGGCGTCCGGCTCGGTGCCCAGGCGGCGCACATTGCCCACATGCCACAGCTGCGGAACGATCTTGCCGCCTTCGGCGTGCACCGCATCCACCACCTTCTTCCAGCCGGCCAGGGCCGCTTCGCCATAAAAGCGCGGCACATTCGGATAACCGTTGGAGGCCTTGTGCCCGACCGTGGTGCCTTCGGTGATGATCAGGCCAACACCGGCGGCGGCACGGCGGCGGTAGTACTCGATGACTTTCGAGTTCGGCACGCCACCCGGGGAAAACGAACGGGTCATCGGCGCCATCACCACCCGGGTCGGTAGCTCCAGGGCACCCAGCTGAAAGGGTTTGAACAAGGCTTGCACAGGCATGTCGTACTCCAGGGCTGACAGTCTGAATCGCAGGGAAAGGGCACGTCGGGCGGATACGCCGACGACCTTATGATGGAGATAATATTTCCTGTTCCAGGCAACGCCCAGCACTATTGATCCGGGTGATTAAGGTGCCAAAGCGCAGGGAAACGAGGGAGGCGCGAACGCGCGGTAAAACCAGCCGGGCAGCGGGGCCCGGCGTGCAGATTCAGCTCAGGGCCTTTTCGATGGCCTGGACCACGGTCGGGTCGTCAGGCGCGGTGCGCGGGGAGAAACGCGCCAGTACGCGGCCGTCCTTGCCCAGCAGGAATTTCTCGAAGTTCCAGGTGATATCCCCCGGAAATTCCGCCCCTTCGCCCGCCAGCAGACGGTACAGCTGATGGCGCTCCGGACCGTTCACCTCCAGTTTGCTGCTCAGCGGGAAGGTCACCCCGTAGTTGAGGCTGCAGAACTCCTGGATCTCCCGTTCGGAGCCCGGCTCCTGTCCGGCGAACTGATTGCACGGCAGGCCCAGCACGCTGAAACCCTGGCCTTTGTACTGCTGGTAGAGGTTCTCCAGCGCCGCGTATTGTGGTGTCAGACCACACTTGGAGGCGACGTTGACCACCAGCACGACATGCCCCTTGAAAGGCGCGAGCGGTAGCTCCTGACCATCCAGGGCTTTCAATTTAAGGTCGTGAAAAGCACTCATGACGAACTCCAAATTCCCGTGTTCTTCCAGAAAACAGCCACTCGACAGTACCGCCTGTTACCCGGCAAGAAAAGCCGCCGACTAAAAAGGCGCCCTAGGGCGCCTCTCCAGTCAAACATGAGCTTAGCGCAGAAATCAGTGGTGATGGCCACCTTCGCCATGGACGTGACCATGGGCGATTTCTTCCTGGCTGGCATCACGGATAGCAACGACCTTGACCTTGAAGTTCAGGCGCTGGCCAGCCAGCGGGTGGTTGCCGTCGACGGTCACGTCGTCGCCGTCCAGATCGCGGATGGTGACGATCTGCATCTGGCCGTCCGGAGCGGAAGCGTGGAACTGCATGCCCACTTCCAGTTCGTCGACACCTTCGAACATGCTGCGGCTCAGGGTGCTGACCAGCTCGGCCGCGTATTCGCCGTAGGCGTCTTCCGGCTCGACGGAGACGTTCAGTTCGTCGCCGACGTTCTTGCCTTCCAGGGCCTTTTCCAGGCCTGGAATGATGTTCCCTGCGCCATGCAGGTAAACCAGCGGTGCGCCGCCGGCGGAGCTGTCGATGACCTCACCAGCGTCGTTGGTGAGGGTATAGTCGATGGAGACAGCCTTATTGGCGGCGATCAGCATGGGGCGAGACCTTTTGCATAAGAATGAAGAACTCCGAAGTTTAGCGAAGCAATCGCCCGAAAGCGAACGGAACCCTGACAAACGGAATGCGGCGCAAGGCTCGACGATCGTCGGTTTTCATCAGGACGAAGACGGCCACTGGGTCGTCGAGCTGTCCTGTGGCCATACCCAGCACCTGCGCCACCAGCCGCCCTGGCAATCCCGCGCCTGGGTCCTGGATCCACAACGGCGCCTGGAAAAAATAGGTCGCCCCTTCGCCTGCGGTTGGTGCGCTCAAGGCTCGGTTAGCGATAACCTTGACGCCTGAATTTCCGGTAGAGCGCCAGACATAGGCACCTCACCGTTGCCATGCACCCGTCGAGAATCCGCATGCAAACTTTTTTTATCGCGCCCACCGATTTTGGCGTGGGTCTGACCTCCATCAGCCTCGGGCTGGTGCGTACCCTGGAACGGGCCGGCCTCAAGGTCGGCTTCTTCAAGCCCATTGCCCAGCCTCACCCGGGCGATACCGGCCCTGAGCGCTCGACCGAGCTGGTGGCCCGCACCCATGGCCTGAAACCGCCGCAACCGCTGGGCCTGGCCCATGTCGAACGGATGCTCGGCGATGGCCAGCTGGACGAGTTGCTGGAAGAAATCATCACCCTCTACCAGCAGGCCGCCGTCGGCAAAGACGTGCTGGTGGTCGAAGGCATGGTGCCGACCCGCAGCGCCAGCTACGCCGCGCGGGTCAACCTGCACCTGGCGAAAAGCCTGGATGCCGAGGTGATCCTGGTGTCCGCCCCGGAAAACGAAGTGCTCACCGAGCTGTCCGGCCGCGTCGAGTTGCAGGCCCAGCTGTTCGGCGGCCCGCGCGACCCGAAAGTGCTGGGGGTGATCCTCAACAAGGTGCGCACCGACGAAAGCATGGAAGCCTTTTCCGCTCGCCTGAAGGAGCATTCGCCCCTGTTGCGCAGCGGCGACTTCCGCCTGCTCGGCTGCATCCCCTTCCAGCCGGAACTGAACGCCCCACGCACCCGCGACGTGGCCGACCTGATGGGCGCCCAGGTGCTCAACGCCGGCGACTACGAAAGCCGGCGCATGACCAAGATCATCATCTGCGCGCGCACCATGCGTAACACCGTGGAGCTGCTCAAGCCAGGCGTGCTGGTGGTGACGCCCGGCGATCGCGACGACATCATCCTCGCCGTGAGCCTGGCGGCGATCAATGGCGTGCCGCTGGCCGGCTTGCTGCTGACCAGCGGCACCCTGCCCGACCCGCGGATCATGGAGCTGTGCCGTGGCGCGCTGAATGCCGGCCTGCCGATCCTGTCGGTGAGCACCGGTTCCTACGACACCGCCAACCAGTTGAATGGCCTGAACAAGGAAATCCCCATCGACGACCGCGAGCGGGCGGAGATCATCACCGATTTCGTCGCCAGCCACCTGGACGCCAAGTGGCTGCACCAGCGTTGCGGCACGCCAAGGGAAATGCGCCTGTCGCCGGCGGTGTTCCGCTATCAGTTGATCCAGCGCGCCCAGGAAGCCAACAAGCGCATCGTCCTGCCCGAAGGCAGCGAGCCGCTGACCGTGCAGGCCGCGGCGATCTGCCAGGCCCGTGGCATCGCCCGTTGTGTACTGTTGGCCAAGCCGGCGGACGTCGAGGCGGTCGCCCGGGCCCAGGGCATCGAGTTGCCGCCGGGCCTTGAGGTCATCGACCCGGACCTGGTCCGCGAACGTTACGTCGAGCCGATGGTGGCGCTGCGCAAGAGCAAGAGCCTCAACGCGCCGATGGCCGAACAGCAGCTGGAGGACCCGGTGGTGATCGGCACCATGATGCTGGCCCTGGACGAAGTCGATGGCCTGGTGTCCGGCCTGATCCACTCCACCGCCAATACCATCCGCCCGGCCCTGCAACTGATCAAGACCGCCCCGGGCTGCACCCTGGTGTCGTCGGTGTTCTTCATGCTGTTCCCCGAGCAGGTGCTGGTCTACGGCGACTGCGTGATGAACCCGCACCCGAGCGCCAGCGAGCTGGCGGAGATTGCCCTGCAGAGCGCCGACTCGGCGGCCGCCTTCGGCATCACTCCGCGGGTGGCGATGATCAGCTACTCCAGCGGCGAATCGGCCAGCGGCGAAGAAGTGGAGAAAGTCCGCGAAGCCACCCTGCTGGCCCATGAGGCCCAGAGCGCGCTGCTGATCGACGGGCCGCTGCAATACGATGCCGCGGCCAACGAGGCGGTGGCCCAGCAACTGGCGCCCCACAGCCAGGTCGCGGGCAAGGCCACGGTCTTCGTGTTCCCCGACCTGAACACCGGCAACACCACGCACAAGGCCGTGCAGCGCAGCGCCGACTGCGTCAGCCTCGGGCCGATGCTGCAAGGCCTGCGCAAGCCGGTGAACGACCTGCCGCGAGGCGCCCAGGTCGACGACATTGTCTACACCATCGCCCTGACCGCGATTCAAGCCGCCAACCGACCCCTGGATATGTAAATGCTGGATTTTCTACCCGCACCACTGCGAGGCGTCATCGCCTCGCTGCTGTTGGCGCTGAACACGATATTGCTATGCTCGTTCCTGTTCTGTGTCGCACTCGTCAAGGCATTACCGTTCGCCTTCACCCAACGAATTGCCGGCTGGCTGATGAGCCACACCCACGAAGCCTGGATCAGCAACAACAAGGGCTGGATGAATCTGGTCCGCGGTACTCGCTGGCACATCAGCGGCCTGCAAGGCCTGGACTACAAACATTCGTACCTGATCACCAGCAACCACCAGAGCTGGGTCGACATCCTGGTGCTGCAATACGTACTCAACCGGCGCATCCAGCCGCTGAAGTTCTTCCTCAAGCAAGAGCTGATCTGGGTGCCGGTGATCGGTCTGGCCTGGTGGGCGCTGGGCTTTCCGTTTATGAAGCGCTACTCCAAGGCGTACCTGGAAAAGCACCCGGAAAAGAAAGGCAAGGACCTGGAAACCACCCGCAAGACCTGCGCGAAATTTCGCGACAACCCGGTGGGCATTTTCAACTTCGTTGAAGGCACGCGCTTCACCGAAGGCAAGCATGCCCAGCAGCAATCGCCATTCAAGTACCTGCTCAAGCCAAAAGCCGGCGGCATCGCGTTCGTGCTGGATGCAATGGGCGAGCAACTGGAGTCGATCATCAACGTGACCATCCACTACCCAGCCGGGCGTCCGGGTTTCTGGGACTTGCTGTGTGGCAACGTGCGTGACGTGGTGGTGCACTTTGAAGAGCTGAAGATTCCACCGACGTTCATCGGCAAGAACTACGACCAGGATGGCGCCTACCGCCTGGAGTTCCAGGGCTGGATCAACCAGCTGTGGCAGAACAAGGATGCGCTGCTGGAGCAGATGCATCGGGAGTATCCCGGCAAGCCTTGAGGCGCCTGCAAGGGCCTTATCGCGGGCCAGCCTCGCGCCGACAAGATCACCGTTGGGCTTGCCCGCGGTGACGATCTCGAAGCCACAAAAAAACCCGTCGTCGATCGCTCGACGGCGGGCTTTTTCATGGACCGCTAAGGCTTAGATCGCGCCGCGCTTGCGCAGCAGCTCCAGCACTTGCTTGACACCCTCTTCCAGCGACACGGACTGGGTGTCGATCACCAGATCGGCATCCAGCGGCACGTCGTACGGGAAGGACTCGCCCGGGATGTTGTCCCCACCAGCCGCGTACAGGCCCTGTGGATCACGCTCGGCGCAAGCCGCTGGCGAAGCCTGGACATAGACCGTCAGCAGACGCTCCTTGCCGATCAGCTCCCTGGCCTGCTCCCGACCTTCCGCGCTCGGGGCGACGAACGCCGCCAGGGTCAGCAGGCCGGCTTCGTTGAACTGCCGCGCGACGTGGGCCGCACGCCGCCAGTTCTCGGTGCGCCCGGCGCGATCCTGCTGCAGTCCCTTGTTCAGGTCGTGGCGCAGGTTCTGGCCGTCGAGGACGAACACCGCACGGCCCATGTCGAACAGCTTGCGCTCGACGGCATAGGCCAGGGTGCTCTTGCCGGCGCCGGACAGGCCGCTGAACAGCACAGTGGCCGGTTGCTGGCCAAAACGCTGGGCCCGTTCCTCGGTAGCGACATGGGCCAACTTGCCGTGATGGCTGGCGCTGCCATGGGCCACAGGCTGGGCGACGATCATGCCGGCGCCGACGGTGCCGTTGGTCAGGCGGTCGATGACGATGAAGGCGCCGGTGGTGCGGTTGCTGTCATAGCCGTCGAGGGCGATCGGCGCATCGAGGGCGACCTTGACCTTGCCGATCTCGTTCAACTGCAGGGCGCTGGCCGAACCTTCTTCGAGGGTGTTCACGTCGACCTTGTGCAGGATGCTGGCGATGGAACCCGGCACGTAGCTGGTGGCACGCTTGATGTCGTATTTCTTGCCCGGCAGCATCGGCTCTTCGGCCATCCACACCAGCATGGCTTCGAAGCTGTCGGTCACCGGCGGCACATTGTCGGCATGCACCAGCAGGTCGCCACGGGAGATGTCGATCTCGTCTTCCATGGTCAGGGTCACGGCCTGGCCAGGACCTGCATGTTCCAGTTCGCCCTCGAAGGTGACGATGGATTTCACCCGGCTGCTCTTGCCCGACGGCAGCACCACGACTTCGTCGCCCTTGTGCACGATGCCGCTGGCCAGGGTGCCGGCGAAACCACGGAAGTTCAGGTTCGGACGGTTCACGTACTGCACCGGGAAGCGCAGGTCGGTGAAGTTGCGATCGCCCGCCACTTCCACGGTCTCGAGGATTTCCATCAGCGACTGGCCCTTGTACCACGGCGAGCGCTCGGACTTGTTCACCACGTTGTCGCCCTTGAGGGCCGACATCGGCACGAAGTGCAAGCTGGTGGTCTGCATCTTCAGGCCTTCGGCGAACTTCAGGTAGTCGGCCTTGATCGACTCGAACACGCCCTGGTCGAAGTCCTTGAGGTCCATCTTGTTGACGGCCACGACGATGTGCTTGATGCCCAGCAGCGAGGCGATGAAGCTATGGCGGCGGGTCTGGGTCTGCACGCCGTAACGGGCGTCCACCAGGATGATCGCCAGGTCACAGGTGGAGGCACCGGTGGCCATGTTGCGGGTGTACTGCTCATGGCCGGGGGTGTCGGCGATGATGAATTTGCGCTTGGCAGTGGAGAAATAGCGGTAGGCGACATCGATGGTGATGCCCTGCTCGCGCTCGGCCTGCAGGCCGTCGACCAGCAATGCCAGGTCGATATCGTCGCCGGTGGTGCCGACTTTTTTCGAGTCGCGGGTAATGGCTTCCAGATGGTCTTCGTAGATCATCTTGGAGTCGTGCAGCAGGCGCCCGATCAGGGTGCTCTTGCCGTCGTCGACGTTACCGCAGGTCAGGAAGCGCAACAGTTCCTTGCGTTCGTGCTGGGCCAGGTAGGCGAGGATGTCCTCGCTGATCAATTCGGATTGATGCGACATGTTAGACCCTACTTAGAAATAGCCCTGACGTTTCTTGTCTTCCATGGAACCGGCGCCATCGTGATCGATGACCCGGCCCTGGCGCTCGGAAGTTCGCGTCAGGAGCATTTCCTGAATGATGTCCGTCAGGCTCTCGGCCTCGGACTCCACCGCGCCCGTCAACGGGTAGCAGCCAAGGGTACGGAAACGCACCTTCTTCTTGACGATGCGCGCCTTCTCCTCGTCGGAGAGGTGCTCGAGGATGCGCTCGTCGTCGATCATGATCAGGGTGCCGTTCTTCTCGATCACTTCCCGCTCGGCGGCGAAGTACAGCGGCACGATCGGGATCCCTTCGAGGTAGATGTATTGCCAGATGTCCAGCTCGGTCCAGTTCGACAGCGGGAAGACGCGGATCGACTCGCCCTTGTTGACCTTGCCGTTGTAGACGTTCCACAGCTCGGGACGCTGGTTCTTCGGGTCCCAGCGGTGCTTGCTGTCGCGGAACGAGTAGACGCGCTCCTTGGCGCGGGACTTCTCTTCGTCACGCCGGGCGCCGCCGAATGCCGCATCGAAACCGTACTTGTCCAGCGCCTGCTTGAGGCCCTCGGTCTTCATGATGTCGGTGTGCTTGGCACTGCCATGGGTGAAAGGGTTGATGCCCTGCGCAACGCCTTCCGGGTTGACGTGGGTGATCAGCTCCAGGCCCAGCTCCTCGACCATGCGATCGCGGAACTTGTACATCTCCTGGAATTTCCACTGGGTGTCGACGTGCATCACCGGAAACGGCAGCTTGCCCGGGAAGAACGCCTTGCGCGCCAGGTGCAGCATCACGGCGGAGTCTTTACCGATGGAGTACAGCATCACCGGATTGTCGAACTCGGCGGCCACCTCGCGGATGATGTGGATGCTTTCCGCCTCCAGCTGTTTCAGATGCGTCAGTTTGTCGACCATGGCTACTCACGAAAGGCTTTCTTATGGACGGCCTGCGGGCCGTGTTCGAGCGGGGCATGCTAGCACAGCGACCTCTTCTAATCAGGAAGCCAGCTAGATCGAAACGGTATATGAATATACCCGCCTGTTTGTTGGGTTTGCGTCCCTTTGCAGCCGCTACAGCAGCGGCTCAGGGCCACCATCCTCGATGGTCAGATCGGGTTCGGGCAGTCGATGAACAAGTGCTCGAGAGCGAAGCGCCGGGCCAGGTAATCCCCCAGCGCCTGCACCCCGTAACGCTCGGTGGCGTGATGACCGGCGGCGATAAAACTGATGTCGTTTTCCCGGGCGCTGTGGAAGGTCTGCTCTGACGCTTCGCCACTCAGGTACAGATCGACACCGGCCTGCACCGCCTGGTCGATGTAACCCTGGCCACCGCCGGTGCACCAGCCGACTCGTCGGATCATCTTGCTGCCTTCGATCACCAACGGCTCGCGCCCCATCACTTCCTGGACCTTGCGGGCAAAATCCCGGGCGGTCATGGGTTCGGCCAGGGAACCGACCAGCCCGACGATTTTCAGGTTATCCGGGTCCAACGGCCCCTCCACGGTTATATCCAGCTGCCGGGCCAGTTGCACGTTGTTGCCGACGTCCGGGTGCAGGTCCAGCGGCAGGTGATAGGTCAAAAGGCTGATGTCGTGCTTGAGCAGGGTCTTCAGCCGGCGCTGCTTCATGCCGGTGATGCAGGGGTTTTCGCCCTTCCAGAAATAGCCGTGATGCACCAGCACCAGGTCGGCATTGGCCTCCACCGCGGCATCGAGCAGCGCCTGGCTGGCCGTGACGCCGCTGACGATGCGCATCACCTGTGGCCGGCCTTCGACCTGCAGGCCATTGGGGCAGTAATCGGCGATTCGCGAACTGCCCAGATAGCGGTCCGCTTCCTCTACCAGAGTGCTCAGGGCGACGGCCATGCAAAGACTCCTAAATATCCCGTTCAGAGGCGCTCGCGGCCTCGTATAATGCGCGACATTATGGGCCCTGCGCAGCCCTTCGTAACCACCCAGGACTTGCTCGATGCTCAAGGCTCTGCGTTTTTTTGGCTGGCCACTACTGGCCGGCGTGCTTATCGCGTTGTTGATTATTCAGCGTTATCCGCAGTGGGTGGGCCTGCCCAGCCTGGATGTCAATCTGCAGCAGGCCCCGCAGACCACCAGTACCCTGCAGGGGCCGGTGTCCTACGCCGATGCGGTGGTGACCGCCGCGCCTGCAGTGGTGAACCTGTACACCACCAAAGTAATCAACAAGCCGGCTCATCCCTTGTTCGAAGACCCACAGTTCCGACGCTTCTTCGGTGACAACCTGCCCAAGCAGCAGCGCATGGAGTCGAGCCTGGGTTCCGGGGTGATCATGAGCCCCGAAGGTTATCTGCTGACCAACAACCACGTGACCACCGGCGCCGAACAGATAGTGGTGGCCCTCAAGGACGGGCGGGAAACCCTGGCCCGGGTCATCGGCAGCGATCCGGAAACCGACCTGGCGGTGTTGAAGATCGACCTGAAGAACCTGCCCTCGATCACCGTCGGCCGTTCGGAGAACGTCCGCGTCGGCGATGTCGCGCTCGCCATCGGCAACCCCTTCGGCGTGGGCCAGACCGTGACCATGGGCATTATCAGCGCCACCGGGCGCAATCAGCTGGGCCTGAACAACTACGAAGACTTCATCCAGACCGACGCGGCGATCAACCCGGGCAACTCCGGCGGTGCGCTGGTGGATGCCCACGGCAACCTGACCGGGATCAACACGGCGATTTTCTCCAAGTCCGGTGGCTCCCAGGGCATCGGCTTCGCCATCCCGATCAAGCTCGCCATGGAGGTGATGAAGTCGATCATCGAGCACGGCCAGGTGATTCGTGGCTGGCTGGGCATCGAAGTGCAGCCGCTGACCCAGGAACTGGCCGAGTCGTTCGGCTTGGCCGGGCGTCCGGGCATCGTGGTGGCGGGGATCTTCCGCGACGGTCCTGCGCAAAAGGCTGGCATGCAGTTGGGTGACGTGATTCTCAGCATCGACGGCGAACCGGCCGGCGATGGTCGCCGTTCGATGAACCAGGTGGCGCGGATCAAACCCAGCGACAAGGTCAGCATCCAGGTGATGCGCAACGGCAAGGAGCTCAAACTCACCGCCGAAATCGGCCTGCGCCCGCCACCCGCGCCGGTCAAGGAAGAAGAGTAACGGCAGCGCGGGCCAGCCTGTTCCCGCAGGAGCAGGCTGGCCCGCACTAGAGCTTACAGCTCGCCCAGGCCGTCGATCAGGGCCTGGTTCTGCTCCGGCGTGCCGATACTGATCCGCAGGAACTGGGCAATCCGCTCCTGCTTGAAGTGCCGGACAATCACCCCCTGCTCCCGCAGCTTGGCCGCCAGGCCCGCCGCATCGTGTTGCGGATGCCGAGCGAAGATGAAGTTGGCGGCCGACGGCAGCACTTCAAAGCCCTTGGCCCGCAACTGCGCTACGACCCACTCGCGGCTGTCGATCACCAGCTGGCAGGTCTTGGCAAAGTACTCACGATCCTCGAACGCCGCCGCGGCACCGACTATCGCCAGACGATCCAGCGGGTAGGAGTTGAAGCTGTTCTTGATCCGCTCCAGCGCCTCGATCAGGTCCGGGTGCCCCACCGCCAGGCCGACCCGCAGGCCAGCCAGCGAACGGGACTTGGACAGGGTCTGGGTCACCAGCAGGTTCGGGTAGCGATCCACCAGGCTGATGGCGGTTTCGCCGCCGAAGTCGATGTAGGCCTCGTCCACCACCACGACCGAATCCGGGCTGGCCTCAAGGATCTGCTCGACGGCCTCCAGGGCCAGCAGGCAGCCGGTCGGCGCGTTCGGGTTGGGGAAGATGATCCCGCCGTTCGGCCTGGCGTAGTCGGCGACCCGGATCTGGAACTGCTCGTCCAGCGGCAGCGCTTCGAAGTCGATGCCGTACAGGCCGCAATACACCGGATAGAAGCTGTAGCTGATGTCCGGGAACAACAGCGGCTTATCGTGCTGCAGCAGGCCGTGGAAGATGTGCGCCAGCACTTCATCGGAACCGTTGCCGAGGAACACCTGGTTGCTCTGCACCCCGTAGTACCTGGCCACCGCCTGCTTGAGCAGGTCGCTGTTGGGGTCCGGGTACAGGCGCAGGTTGTCGTTCAGCTCGCCCTGCATCGCGGCCAGGGCCTTGGGCGACGGGCCGTAAGGGTTCTCGTTGGTGTTGAGCTTGACCAGTTTGGTCAGCTTCGGCTGTTCGCCCGGCACGTAAGGCACCAGATCCTTGACGAACGCACTCCAGAATTTGCTCATGCTTATTGCCCCTGTTCCTGGTCGGCGATGATCCGGTATTCCGCGCTGCGGGCGTGGGCGCTCAGCGACTCGCCACGGGCCAGCACCGAGGCGGTCTTGCCCAGTTCGGAAGCGCCCTGCTCCGAGCAGAAAATGATCGACGAACGTTTCTGGAAGTCATACACCCCCAGCGGCGAGGAGAAGCGCGCCGTGCCGGAAGTCGGCAACACGTGGTTGGGGCCCGCGCAGTAGTCGCCCAGGGCCTCGGAGGTGTGGCGGCCCATGAAGATCGCGCCGGCGTGACGGATCTGCGGCAGCCAGGCCTGCGGATCGGCAACCGACAGCTCGAGGTGCTCCGGCGCGATGCGGTTGGCCACCTCGATGGCTTGCTGCATGTCGCGCACCTGGATCAAGGCACCGCGGCCATTGATCGAGGTCTCGATGATTTCCGCGCGTTCCATGGTCGGCAGCAGCTTGGCGATGCTCGCCGCCACCTGGTCGAGGAACCCGGCATCCGGGCTGACCAGGATCGCCTGGGCGTCTTCGTCGTGCTCGGCCTGGGAGAACAGGTCCATGGCGATCCAGTCCGGGTCGGTCTGGCCATCGCAGACCACCAGGATTTCCGAAGGACCGGCGATCATGTCGATGCCGACCTGACCGAATACGTGACGCTTGGCGGTGGCCACATAGATGTTGCCCGGGCCGACCACCTTGTCTACCTGAGGCACGCTCTCGGTGCCATAGGCCAGGGCGGCCACGGCCTGGGCGCCACCGATGGTGAACACCCGGTCGACCCCGGCGATGCAGGCCGCGGCCAGCACCAGCTCATTGACTTCGCCACGGGGGGTCGGCACCACCATCACCACTTCGGCGACACCCGCCACCTTGGCCGGGATGGCATTCATCAGTACCGAGGACGGATAGGACGCCTTGCCGCCCGGCACGTACAGCCCGGCGCGATCCAGCGGCGTGACCTTCTGGCCCAGCACGGTGCCGTCGGCTTCGGTGTAGCTCCAGGAGTCCTGCTTCTGTTTTTCGTGATAGCTGCGCACCCGCGCCGCGGCTTTTTCCAGGGCTTCGCGCTGGGCCACGGTGATCCGGGTCAGGGCCTGCTCCAGGCGCTCGCGCGGCAGGATCAGGTCCGCCATCGATGCCACTTGCAGGCTGTCGAAACGCTGGGTGAACTCCACCAGCGCCGCGTCGCCGCGCTCGCGCACGGCCTTGATGATGTCCAGTACCCGCTGATTGACCGAGTCGTCAGACACACTTTCCCAGCTCAGCAGATGATCCAGATGATGCGCGAAATCCGGGTCAGCAGCGTTGAGACGGGCAATTGCAGTGGGAGCGGTCATAGCGAGGGCCTCATTGAATGGCGAATGCTCAGGCGCCCTAAGCTACCAGTCCATTCGCGCGGGCACCTGAGAAAATTGGCTATGACACGGATAGACGGGCGCGGCTAGCGCCGCGCAGGTGGGTCAACCGCGGTGTCGCGACTCCACTGCTTTGCGCAGGGTGTCGATCAGGGCCTGGATGCGGGCGTGCTGCATTTTCATGGAGGCCTTGTTGACCACCAGACGGGAACTGATCATGGAAATCAGCTCTTGAGGTTCCAGGCCATTGGCCCGCAGGGTGTTGCCGGTGTCGACTACGTCGATGATCTTGTCCGCCAGGCCGATCAGCGGCGCCAGCTCCATCGAACCGTATAGCTTGATGATGTCGACCTGACGCCCCTGCTCGGCGTAGTAACGCTTGGCGACATTGACGAACTTGGTGGCCACGCGCAGGCGGCCCTTGGGCTCGGCCGCACCGATGGCGCCAGCGGTCATCAGCTTGCACTGGGCGATCTGCAGGTCCAGCGGCTCGTACAGGCCCTGGCCGCCGTATTCCATCAGCACATCTTTGCCGGCCACGCCGAGGTCGGCGGCACCATGCTCGACATAGGTCGGCACGTCGGTGGCGCGCACGATCAGCAAGCGCACGTCGGCCTGGGTCGTGGGGATGATCAGCTTGCGGCTCTTGTCCGGATTCTCGGTAGGCACGATGCCGGCTTCGGCCAGAAGCGGCAGGGTGTCATCAAGGATGCGGCCCTTGGACAGTGCGATGGTCAACATGGGAAACGTAAGTCCTTATCAGGATACTCATGCCCGGTCGCAAACGGCGCCAGACACGTATCGAGCCTGAACCCAGGCTCGACTTGGAACGAAACCTTCGGGCACCTCCTTGTGCCCATCACACAAACTAGCCCGGTACGCGGCGGATCTTGGCGCCGAGCATCTGCAGTTTTTCCTCGATGCACTCGTAACCACGGTCGATGTGGTAGATGCGATCGATCAGGGTGTCGCCGTCGGCAACCAGCGCCGAGATCACCAGGCTGGCCGAAGCCCGCAGGTCGGTGGCCATGACTGGAGCGCTGTTGAGCTTCTCGGTGCCGGTGACGATGGCGGTGTTGCCTTCGACCTGGATCTTCGCGCCCATGCGGTGCAGCTCGTAGACGTGCATGAAGCGGTTTTCGAAGATGGTCTCGATCACCGCGCCAGTGCCTTCGGCGATGGCGTTGAGGGAGATGAACTGGGCCTGCATGTCGGTCGGGAACGCCGGGTACGGCGCGGTGCGCACGTTGACCGCCTTCGGACGCTTGCCGTGCATGTTCAGCTCGATCCAGTCCTCGCCGGTGATGACTTCGGCGCCGGATTCCTTGAGCTTTTCCAGGACCGCTTCGAGGATGGTCGGATCGGTGTCCTTGACCTTCACGCGACCGCCGGTCACGGCGGCTGCAACCAGGTAGGTACCGGTTTCGATGCGGTCAGGCATGACCTTGTAGGTCGCCGAATGCAGACGCTCGACGCCTTCGATGGTGATGGTGTCGGTGCCGGCACCGGAAACCTTGGCGCCCATGGCGTTGAGGAAGTTCGCCAGGTCGACCACTTCAGGTTCGCGGGCGGCGTTCTGCAGCACGCTGCGGCCTTTGGCCAGGGCAGCCGCCATCATGATGTTCTCGGTACCGGTCACACTCACGGTGTCGAAGAAGAAGTGCGCGCCGCGCAGACCGCCCTCAGGCGCCTTGGCCTTGATATAGCCGCCTTCGACGTCGATCACTGCGCCCATGGCTTCGAGGCCGCGGATGTGCAGGTCCACCGGACGCGAACCGATGGCGCAACCGCCAGGCAGCGCGACTTCGGCTTCACCGAAACGGGCAACCATCGGGCCCAGCACCAGGATCGAGGCACGCATGGTCTTGACCAGCTCATAAGGTGCGACCAGGGTCTTGATGGTGCGCGGGTCGATCTCGACGCTGAGCTTCTCGTCGATCACCGGCTCGATGCCCATGCGGCCGAACAGCTCAATCATGGTGGTGATGTCGTGCAGGTGCGGCAGGTTGGCAACGGTGACCGGGCCATCGCACAGCAGGGTGGCGGCCAGAATCGGCAGGGCAGAGTTCTTTGCCCCGGAAATGCGGATCTCGCCATCAAGACGAACGCCGCCGGTAATAATCAATTTATCCATAAGAATCTCGACGCCCTTGGGCTCAGGTGCGCTCGGCCCAGGCCGCGCTGCTGAAAAATTTCATAGTGACCGCATGGATGCTGCCATCGGCGATCCACGGGTTCAAATGGGCATAGATGCTCTGCTGACGCTTGACCGGACTCAAGGCCACCAGTTCGTCACTGATCACGTTCAGCTGAAAGTTGCAGCCTTCGCCTTCAACTTCTACCTGAACGGATGAAAGAGTCTCGGACAGCTTTCCCTCAAGGAAGCTCTTCACTTCGTTGGCCTGCATGCTCAACCTCAATCGGCGCCCTGTGCGCACGGGTCGGACATCATACAAAAAAGCCCCGCGCCTGCGAACCCCGCAATAGCAGGACTCTGACGGGGGGCTTGCTTGTGAACGGGTGGTTAAGGATGCGCCAGCAGCTCGGTCAGACCGGAAACCTCGGCGATTTCGCGCATGTCTTCGGGCAATGCACGGATGCTGACCGCCTTGCCGGCGGCCGCGGCATCGCGCATGAAGGCCAGCAGCAACGACAAACCGACGCTGCTGGACTTCTCTACCGCCGAACAGTCGAGCACCAGCTCGGCTGCCTTGCTGGACGCGATCAGCGCCTGGCCCTGCTTGCGCAGGCCCGGGCCGGAGCGATAGTCCAGCACGCCGCTGATCAGCAGTTCGCCGGCTTCCCCCAGACGGACGGCCGACTCACTCATTGCGTGGCCTTCTCTGGAGAGTTTTCGGCGGCCTGCTTGGCCTTGGCCACTTCACCGGCCCAGTTGTTGATGGTCTTGTCCAGGTCGTTGCCGTTGCGCTGCATGGCGTCGGCGAACTGATCGCGGAACAGCTTGCCGATGTTGATGCCGTTGATGATCACGTTGCGCAGCTTCCACTCGCCGTTGAGCTTCTCCAACGTGTAGGACACAGGATAGATCGCACCGTTGCTGCCTTTGACGGTCATGCCGACGCTGGTGCGGTCGCCAGACTCATCCCGGGCCGGGTCAACGACGATGCCCTGGTTGTTGTACTCCAGCAGGGCGTTGCCATAGAACTGGAACAGGCCCTTCTTGAAGTTCTCTTCAAAGGTGCGCATTTGCTCCGGAGTGGCCTTGCGCGAGTACTTGACCGTCATGATGCTCTTGGAAATACCCTCGGCATCCACGACGGGACCCACGATGCTGTTCAGAGCCGCATAGAAACCCTGCGGATCCTGCTTGTATTTCTCTTTGTTGGCGGCCAGGTCGGCCAGCAAACGACTGGTGGTGTCCTGTACCAGATCATGGGCGGAAGGTGCCGCCACGGCGTTAGCCATCAACGGCAACGCTGCCAGGAATACCAACAGGCTACGTCGCAAGATAGAGATCATGAAAAATTCCTCATTTGGCGTCTTTGCTAACGGTATTGAGCAGGAACTTACCGATCAGGTCCTCAAGCACCAGTGAAGACTGAGTGTCGTGAATGGTCCCGCCATCCTTGAGCAAGGTGTCTTCCCCGCCGACGCTGATGCCAATGTATTTCTCGCCGAGCAGGCCAGCAGTCAGGATAGATGCAGTGGAGTCGGTCGGCAGGTTGTCTACGCGTTTTTCCAGCTGCAATGTGACCCGACCGGTGAAACTGTCGCGGTCCAGATCGATAGCCGTGACCTTGCCGATGGTCACACCGGCCATGGTTACCTTAGCTCTGACCGTCAAACCGGCGATATTGTCGAAATAGGCGTAAAGTTTATAGGTATCGGTGCTCGAGGTCGGGGACAAGCCACTGACCCGCAAGGCAAGCAACAGCAAAGCCAGGATGCCGGCCAGCAGGAAAAGGCCGACACCGATTTCCAGGGTGCGGTTTTGCATCAGAAATCTCCAAACATCAAGGCGGTCAGAATAAAGTCCAGGCCGAGTACAGCCAACGAGGCGTATACAACGGTCTTGGTGGTGGCACGACTGATCCCCTCTGAAGTGGGCTCACAGTCATAGCCTTGGAATACGGCGATCCAGGTCACGACAAAGGCAAAAACGATGCTCTTGATGATGCCATTGAGCACGTCATCGCTGAAGGTCACGCTGTTCTGCATGTTCGACCAGTAGGAACCTTCATAGACCCCCAGCCAGTCGACGGCCACCCACGAACCGCCCCAGATCCCCACCACGCTGAAAATGATCGCCAGCAACGGCAGAGAAATGAAGCCGGCCCACAAACGTGGCGCGACAATGTATTTGAGCGGGTCGACACCGATCATCTCCAGGCTGGAGAGCTGCTCGGTGGCTTTCATGTTGCCGATTTCCGCGGTCAGCGCCGAACCGGCCCGGCCGGCGAAGAGCAAGGCCGTGACCACTGGCCCCAGCTCGCGCAACAGGGTCAGGGCCACCATCTGCCCCACCGCCTGCTCCGAACCGTAGCTGGACAGGATATTGAACCCCTGCAGCGCCAGCACCATGCCGATGAAAATCCCGGAGACGACGATGATCACCAGGGACATCACCCCCACCGAATGCAGTTGCTTGACCAGCAGGCCGAAGCCGCCGCCGGCCTGGCTGCGCCCGAACAACACGTGAAACAGCATCAGGCTCGAACGTCCGAGCACCGCGAGAACGTCGATGCCCGAGTGACCGAACAGACGAATTCGCTCCAATAAAGATACTTTGCGCATCAGCGCTTCCCCAGAAGATCTGCGCGGTAGTCCGGCGCTGGAAAGTGAAAGGGTACCGGACCGTCGGGGTCGCCTTTCATGAACTGGCGGATCCGCGGGTTATCGGACTCCATCAGCTCGTCGGGCGTGCCCTGCCCCAGCACCTGGCCATCGCCCACGACATAGATGTAGTCGGCGATGCTCGCGGTTTCCGCCAGATCGTGGGAAACCACGATGCTGGTGATCCCCAGCGCATCGTTGAGCAGACGGATCAGACGCACCAGCACGCCCATGGCGATGGGGTCCTGGCCTACGAACGGCTCGTCGTACATGAGAATCTGCGGGTCCAGGGCGATGGCCCGGGCCAGCGCCACGCGACGTTTCATGCCGCCGGACAGTTCGTCGGGCATCAGGTCGATGGCACCGCGCAACCCGACCGCCTGCAGCTTGAGCAGGACGATATCGCGGATCATTTCATCCGGCAGCTGGGTATGGACGCGCAATGGAAAGGCAACGTTCTCGAACACATCGAGATCGGTGAACAGTGCACCACTCTGGAACAGCACGCCCATCTGCTTGCGGGCGTCGAACAGATCGCCACGCGACAAGGTGGGCAGGTTCTGGCCGTTGACCCAGACTTCCCCGCTGCTGGGGCGCAATTGAGCGCCCATCAGCCGCAGGAGCGTGGTCTTGCCGCAACCGGAAGGCCCCATGATGCCGGTGACCTTGCCCCGCGGAATACGGATATCGACATTATTGAAGATGCTGCGCGCACCGCGCTTGAAGGAAAGTCCCTTCAGCTCGACCGCGTAGGCGTTATCGGCACTCATCTAAACTCCTTGCGATGCAGCCTCTTACTCGGACGCTTGGCTCCCTGCCGGGAGTACATGCACCCAGGGCAGGCCGAACTGGCGGCGAACTATATCACTGCTGATACGGAGCCCCCAAGGCCGAAGCCATCCGCGTTCAGGATCACGACAGGCTAAAACGGGCTTTATAGACCATTGCGCCCTATGGAAAGACAAAGGCTGACGAACTTGCGTGAGGGAATCGATCATTACCGCTATAATCGCCGCCTTTTCATCAGGCTATACGATTTCTGACATGAGCCAATCCAGCGACCTGATTCAATCAGCACAACGCACTATCCGCCTCGAGATAGAAGCCGTAGAAGGCTTGCTGCCCCATATCGACGCAGATTTCGTACGCGCTTGCGAGATGATTCTAGCCAGCAAAGGCCGCGTAGTAGTGGTTGGCATGGGCAAGTCCGGGCATATCGGCAACAAGATCGCCGCCACCCTGGCCAGCACCGGCACCACCGCGTTTTTCGTCCATCCGGCCGAAGCCAGCCATGGCGACATGGGCATGATTACCCGGGACGACGTGATCCTGGCCCTGTCCAACTCCGGTTCGACCAATGAAATCGTGACTCTCCTGCCACTGATCAAGCGCCTGGGCATCCAGTTGATCAGCATCACCGGCAACCCTGATTCGCCGCTGGCCAAGGCCGCCGAGGTCAACCTCAATGTCCAGGTCAAGCAGGAAGCCTGCCCGCTGAACCTGGCCCCGACCTCCTCGACCACCGCCGCCCTGGTCATGGGCGACGCCCTGGCCGTGGCACTGCTGGAGGCCCGCGGTTTCACCGCCGAAGACTTCGCCTTCTCCCACCCCGGTGGCGCCCTGGGCCGCCGCCTGCTGCTGAAGGTGGAGAACGTGATGCACGCTGGCGACCAGTTACCACAGGTCCAGCGCGGCACCCTGCTCAAGGATGCCCTGATGGAAATGACCCGCAAGGGCCTGGGCATGACCGTCATCGTCGAGGCCGACAGGCGCCTGGCCGGGGTCTTCACCGACGGCGACCTGCGCCGCACCCTGGATCGCACCATCGATATCCATCACGCCACCATCGATGAAGTCATGACCCTTCATGGCAAGACGGCCCGCGCCGAAATGCTGGCGGCCGAAGCCCTGAAGATCATGGAAGACAGTCGGATCAACGCGCTGGTCGTAGTGGACAAGGAGGATCGCCCGATCGGCGCCTTCAACCTGTCCGACCTGCTGCGCGCGGGAGTCATGTAATGAGCACGGATCTGCTGCAACGCGGCAAGAACATCAAACTGGCGGTCTTCGACGTCGACGGCGTACTGACCGACGGTCGCCTGTACTTCCTTGAAGACGGCAGCGAGTTCAAAACCTTCAACACCCTCGACGGCCAGGGCATCAAAATGCTGATGGCCGCCGGCGTACAGACGGCGATCATCAGCGGACGCAAGACGCCGGTGGTCGAGCGCCGGGCGAAAAATCTGGGGAT